>CAXTGN010000829.1:751-2321 GCA_964243455.1 uncultured Acidobacteriaceae bacterium | reverse complement strand
TTAGCCCTTCTCTGACATGGCTGTAAGAATAGGACATTGATGGACCGATCATCCATAAGCCCGCCATGTTGACGACTAGAGCAGCGACGACAGCAACTACAATTGGCCGGTACTGCCTGCGAGTGAGGAAGAGGCCCAAGTAAACACAAGGAAAGATCTTCATGCCAGCGGCAACGCCGAACAATACCGCTGCGGTATACGGCTTTCCATTGAGAAAACACCACACTCCAAAGGCAACCATCAGAAACACGCACATTTCTAGGTTTCCCAATGCGTATTCAAACCAGAGCGGATACGAGAGCAGAATGGTGAAGATCACAAAGCCATAGGCGCTGATCCGGGACAGACCTTCATGCACGCACGTGCGCGCTAAGCCGAACGCAAGAAGTAAGAGTCCTGCGACAGTCGAGAGTAGGAAGGTTGTAATGGCGTAGTGCGTGAAATAGAAGCCTTCATATAGGAGTGCAACCGATCCCGGGTACTGATACATGTGGTTCACATCGGAAGCAAAGAAGAATTCTGCCGTGTGAAGTCGCGCAAAGCGCGCTTGGAATACGGTCAGATCTCCTAAATAGTAAAAGGGGAGGAATGGACTCGAAAACGGGTAATCTAAGCTCCGCCATTTGTGAAGAAAAATCCAACAGAGCACGGTCAAGCACGCCTGCGCAAGTAGAAACGCGCGAAGCGCAAGACTTAAATTGCTTTGTAGGCCTTTCCTAGATGGCCTGATTCGTTCTACCAGAAAAGCGAGGGTGAACAACAGAAAACCGAGAGAAACAAAGAGGAAGACTATATCGTGCAAACGGATGAGATGTCCAAGCTTCGGCATTAAGATCATTCTTTACTCTGGGCGGGCCGAAGCCAATCTATGCGTCTCTACTCCTGGAACACAACTTTCCGTAACACAAACCGACTTCAGTTTACGCTACGTTCCTATCCTTAGCGCGACTCCCAGCTAAGCGTGTCTTCAAGACCCTTCTCCTTCGCTGTGGCAGGCGACCACCGCAACAAACGCTCTGCCTTACTGTTATCAGCAACAAAGAACTTTTGGTCGCTCTGCCGCCAAGGCAGGTGCGTATACCGCAATGAAAGGCTCAAACGGCTTTCCAGAAAATGCAGCAATTCCAGCAGAGACATGCTGTTTTCCTGTCCCCCCCCGATGTTGAACGCCTCTCCCCGAGACTCATGAATGTGCTCGTATGCCGCAAGGTAGGCCCTTACAGCGTCCGACACATGCAACAGATCGCGAACCTGCTTGCCATCACCCGAGACAGTAAATGAGGGCCGCGAAGGGTCAGCCCTGGCCTCCAACGCCTGGCGACAGAACCAACCGACCCATCCCTGGTCATAGGTAGCGAACTGGCGGCCACCGTAGATGGTGGAATGCCGGAAGACCACTGTGTTCAGCCCGAAGCCGCGAGCATAATCCAACATGTATTGGTCGGCGGCCCCTTTGCTGCATCCGTAGGGCGTGTGGAACTCGATGGCCACCTGCTCGTCAACACCCCGTTGCGCGGGATCGCGCGGCTGGTACCGCGTCGCGGCCTCTACCAAGTCCAGATGCTGCAGG
>CAXTGN010000829.1:0-741 GCA_964243455.1 uncultured Acidobacteriaceae bacterium | reverse complement strand
CAATGGCCGTCTTCGGCATGTGTTGCCGCACCGCCTCCAGTACGTTGATTGACCCCAGCACATTGATCTCGAAGTCGCGCCGCGGACTTTGCATTGAGGTGGTCATGGCGACTTGTCCGGCCAAATGAAAGATCACATCCGGCATGACGGCGCGAATTACCTGTTCCACATCGAAGGCGTTGCGGATGTCGCCGTGAACGAACGCGGACAATCCCAATGACCGCAGCCAGGCCAGGTTCTCCGCCGCACCATTCCGTGCCAGCGAATCGAACACCGTTACGTCTTCAGCGGCCTGAAGCAGGTGAGCGGCGAGGTTTGAGCCGACAAAGCCGGCCCCGCCGGTGATTAATGCCTTCATTGCGAACGCTTCTCCCGGCGCTCCGCGTCCGCAAAGGACCGCAGCCTTCTTAGAGATTTCATATACCCAAACGCAAATTGGGCGAGCTTGCGCTTTGACTCGCCCGCCTTACGCCGGGCAAAAGTTACCGGAACCTCACCAATGCGCAAAGACGGGTCTCGCACGCTTAGCTTAATCAGGATCTCTTCAAGGATGTCGAAGTCGTTCGATTCCAGCCGCAATGGTTTGAGTACCGCCGTGCGATACAGCCGGAAGCTGTTGGTAACGTCCTTTGCTTTGATCGAAAACGCGATGCGGAACGTGAGATTCAAGAGGTAGGACATCCAGATCAGAACAGCGGGATTCTCAGTGTGTCCTCCCGGAGCATAACGGGATCCAATGGT
>CAXTGN010000828.1:816-2322 GCA_964243455.1 uncultured Acidobacteriaceae bacterium | reverse complement strand
TGTTAGGGCAGCCAGGAGAAGCCGCGGTCGGACTGGTAGACCGCAACACATCCAGCCAACTCGCCGCATATTGGATTGGGGTTCACGATCGGCACGAAAATGTGATTGTTCAGCGGGTTCGCCGCCACACTGTGGGAGTTCTTTCCGGTCGGGATATTGGCGACCCACTCGTTCGTATCCGCATTGATCACGCCCAGCACCGGTGTGGCGACACTTGGGTTGGCAACGTTGTAGAAGTCCCGTGACCCCGTGTAGTACCGGTGATCTCCGGGGTTGTACCAGACCTCATCCGCGCCGCCCACCTGCGTGATCTTCGCCACGATGTTCCCAGTCCGCCCGTTGATGACGTACTCCAACGGAGGAAACTGTGCGGGATTCACGGGGAATCCAGGGTCGCAACTCACCAGAATGTTCTCGCCCGGACCTTCTGCCATCCCGGAAGGCTGGCAGTTGTTGATTCCACTAAACCGCTTGAGCAACCTGCCGGCTACAGGATCGACGACATCGACCTCGCCCTCCGTCTCGTTGGACCCGACCTGCACAACGGTCACAAGAAACTTGCCTGTCTTTGCATCGTAAAACACGCTTCCCAGCCCGCCCTGCGTCGCATCGGGCGTGCCGTTGGTTCCGTCGAAGTAAAGCTTGTGCTGGATCGTATGCGTTTCCTTTGAGATCAGCGACAGGAAGGGTTTCGGTTGCGCTGAGGGATCCACATCGCCGTTAGTGACACCCACAATCCGGTCCGCGGGGTCATAGTCCATCTCATCCGCGCGCAGGCCGCCGCCCGTCGGGATTGTCTTCACAAAAACCGGTGACCTTGCTCCCGTCTTTATGCTGAAGACCTGCACCTGGCTCGGGTAATCGCCGGCCCAGATCTCATCACCTGCAATCACAGACCCATTGGGTCCCGAAAGCTCGTTGCTCTTGCCAACGCCAGCAAAGATCGCCGGCGTCTCCCCAATCGGTCGATCAAACAAAGCGTCAAAAATCGCGACTGCCTTCGACGACCGGCTCGAAACCACGAGCAGCTGCAGCTTCGGATCCACGTACGAAATATCGAACGAGGTGAAAGGATTACTCGCTGACGTCCCAGGCACCGCCATCGGGCTTAAAGGAACAACTACCTGTCGTTGATCGACCTTTGCCTGCTCCTCGTTTTGGGTCGTGGCGCTCTGCGCGGAAGCACCCAACATCACGGAAGCCGCGATAAATGGCAGAAAGAATGTTGAACTACGATGCATGGCCTAAGCTCTCCTCAATGCGTCCGGGATCCCGAACGACATGAGCATAGTCCTACGCAACCTCTACTGACCAGCAGCCTCCCCCGCCCCTGAACGTGCCGTTCCCGCCACCAGGCGCGCCGGCGACACCCCTGCATCCAAGCCGCGGCGTAACCTACCCACGCGCCCGTTTGGCCCCACCACGAACGGCAGCGACAATGCTTGCCAATGCTTATCTGCGTCCTCTGGCTGGCCTGGGGAGGGACTCAACCGCGTCCAGGTTCGT
>CAXTGN010000828.1:0-806 GCA_964243455.1 uncultured Acidobacteriaceae bacterium | reverse complement strand
ATCCGTGCCATTCGGGCCCACGGTGATCCAGCTGTTGGTGGCTGCGTCATAGGCCACGGCGCTCCGGAAGCCGCTCGGTTGCTTCTCCGCCGCCATTGCCCGACCGACCACGAGCTTCTTCACGTTCAGACTCGGCCCACCGTGGCGAACGAAAACGGCCCTGCCAACCTGCTCATCCCCGGAATCGCCCCCGACCACCATGAGGTCCACCCGGTCCGACGACACCCGACGCGCCGCAACCGAGCTGGCGCCTGAAGTCGCGCCCGACGGCATCGGCAACTTGATGTCGGCGAAGGTGTACTTCACACTCACGAAATCGAAGTCCTCGTGATGAACGTCCGGATAGAGCAGACGCGCCCCGCCTTCACCTCCCGTGACAAAGGCAAAGCTATCCTCATCCGCGATGGCGGTCAGCAGGCTATTGCTCTCGGGAAAGAGTTGCTCCCCTGCCCTCGCCACGGCGGCAGGTCCAGGAGAAAAGCTCTCATCCTCGGGCAGGGCCTGCCAGGTGCCCCCGTGATCCTTCGACGTGTAGATCACAAACTCCCCACCCACCGGGTGGCCCACAAGGACGCCGCGCGCAAAGTAGCCCTTTTGCGGTGGGGGCAGGGGCTTGTACTGGAACTGCACCGAATCCAGCGTTCCTTCCGGATTGGGGTTCATAAAGACAAGTTCCCAGGACCGGCAGCCGTCCGTGGTCCGGTACAGCCGCGAGAGCTCGCCCAGGCCATGAGACATGACGATGGCGGTGTTCCCGTCAAAAGCCTGAACACCTCGAAAGTCGAGATCTTTGGCCTCTGGCGGAA
>CAXTGN010000827.1:0-2322 GCA_964243455.1 uncultured Acidobacteriaceae bacterium | reverse complement strand
GGGAGCGTGCGGCGGCCAGATGATCGTCTCTTTTCTTCCCCAATGCTGTGCCATCTTTTACCGGCCTCCCGCCTGCTCGTCGTTGTATTGCTGCAACACTTCCTGAGCCGCCTTGCGCTTCTCGCGTCGGACTGCGGCCATGGCGTCAGTAATCCATTCCTGAGAAACCGTCTTGCCCATGACGAGAGGTTTTAGAAGATTCACCAGCAGCATCCGCGTGGCGATAACTTCGACCAGAACCGCGTCGCCTTCGGGGCGGCGGGCCTCGCGCAAAAGCACCTCTCGTGCCCATTCACTCGCGGTCTTGCCTTCCGCCTCGGCTGCTCGAACCAACTCACGCTCCTCTTTCAGCGTGAGTTTCGTTCCGAGACTCCGCGAGCGGCTGTCACGAATCTTGCCTCGTCCGAGACGTTGTGCGAGTGTGATTTGCTCAGTGCTCATCCGCTCTCCTTTTGAAAAATACTGCGGTTCCTACCCGGGAACCGCGGGTTCCTAGCTAGGAACCTGACCCTTGTAACCGGTCTGTTTTGTGCAGGTTCGCAGTTAGGAACCTTTGTCCTTGAAAACACCACCCTGGAAGGGGTGGAGTGTCATCTTTTTCCTCGCATGCGAAGCATGTGCCTTTGCTGCTGTTGTTGCTGCTGCGGTTGTCGTTGGGGTTGGGGTTGCTCTTACCTGTGCTGGCATCACCGGCACACCTGTGAAGGAACTGAAAAGCTGCTCGTCTTCTGAGCTGCTACTTGGTTACGGAGCCATTCACGGCAGCACCGTTCCGGCTGGCCTGTTTGGCAGCCGCGACGCTGGGGGGAACCTTCTTGATCCGTAGGGAGCTGGGGGCCTCTCCTTCGGGGTTCGCGCGGAGATGTTGCTGAAAGTCCTTGTCTTTGGTAAAGATGTATTCCAACGCTTCATTCACAACGTCATCTGCTGGACCTTTGTGGAAGTGAGCGTACTTATCCAACATTTTTGCGGTTGACTCTTCAAGTCTGATACTGGTTTCTACCTTCTTGGAAGTCTTCACGGAAAACAGTGGCATGGCTGATTGCTCCTTGGGTTTAGGCTGCGTTGGGATTAGGGGCGCGGTAGATCACATCCGTCTCGAACCGCTGCTCGTCGTGGATGTAACCCTTCACAGTGATAAGCTCTCGAACCTGACGGCGACCGTTGGCTGCACGTTCGCAATACAGAACGAAGTCGATGGCCTCGGCAGTCTCACTCCGCATGAAGCCGTGGTTTAGGTTTGGCCTGGCACTGAGAGCAAGGTTGGACAGGCGGCTCAAAGCATCCCATGCGCTCTTTGCATGAATCGTCGAAAGCGTTCCTCCATGCCCTGTGTTCATGGCTTGGAGTAGGTCGTACCCTGCCTCGTTGCGGATCTCGCCCATAATGATGCGGTCTGGGCGATGCCTGAGAGCGGCGGCTAACAACTCGCTGGGAGTGACGGCTGTCTGACCTGGGATGGCTTCGACGGCCTCCCAACGTAGCGCGTTTGGCTGTAGAACTTTCAGTTCGGCGGGTTGCTCGATGATGCAAAGCCGCTCACTTTCTGGAATGTGATCTAGCAGCGCCTTCATCAAAGTTGTTTTGCCTGAGCCGGTTCCTCCCGCGATGATTCCGTTCTTCCGGCTCATGATGAACCCGACAACCTGATCCCTTACCTCCTCGGTCATGCTGCCGGCCTTCACCAGCTCGTCGGACGTGAACCACTTATTGAACTTCCGAATGGTGAGGCAGGCACCGTTGATCGAAGCGGGGGGGCCTACCACCGCAACACGCGAACCATCTGGAAGACGCGTGTTTAGAATCGGGTTCTGCGTTGTGAGGTCCTGGCCGAGAATGCGCGCAACCCGCTCGATGGCTGCTGTGAGCCGGTCGTTGGTGAAGGGAACCTTCAACTGAACGACTTCAGAGACACCGCCTCGATCTGCATAGACTCCGTTGGTCCCGTTGATCATCAGGTCGGAGATGGTGGGGTCCATGAGCAGTGTTTGAATCTCGGACGGAAAGAACGGGAGAATGAGGTCGTAGCTCAACGGCTTTCCCCTGTCTGAATGTCCGGAAGGCTGGCAGGCACAATCGTCTTCATCGGACCAACGGTTCCGACTGGCTTCACGGTCGCTGCTGTTGGTGATTGCTGTTCGACGCCCATCCGGTTCTCGTGGAACTCGGTGATGGTCAGACCCAGCGGATTGATCGTCTCGAACTGCGGGAAGATGCGGGCCTGATCGCTGACCTGCTTGGGATTTAGGTAGTAGGTCACGCTGAGCATCCAATGCTCTGTGCGTGGATCGTGGGAGTTGCGGGCAGAGTAGAGCTTGTCGA
>CAXTGN010000826.1:0-2324 GCA_964243455.1 uncultured Acidobacteriaceae bacterium | reverse complement strand
GCGAGTCTGTCCCCTCGGCAGTTCAGCCGTGCGTTCCGAGAAGAGACAGGCACCTCGCCGGCTAAGGCCGTGGAGAGACTTCGTATAGAGGCCGCGCAGCTCCTGGTTCAGGACGGAAGACATCCCATCGAAGCGGTCGCGAGACAGACTGGATTTGGTGAAGGTGAACGGATGCGCCGTGCGTTCCTTCGGGCATTCGGAAGGCCGCCTCAGGCCATACGCCGTGATGCTCGTGTCGCTGCAGACCGTGCAAATGATCAGGTTACACGGGTTCTGGCCGACCAGGATGCATGATGCTCGGATCGCTCAGATACTGACGGGGAAGGACTGATCCCGCTTCCGTGCCTGGCTCCGAGCAACGATGTATCTGCGCAAGGCCGAAAAGGTGGGCTAAACGACATGGCCCCGCTGAAGCAACCGGATTACCTCCTGACTACCCGTCGGATCGAACACAACCTACTGGATGATCGAGGCCGACGCTCGCCGAGTAGGAGACCTGCCTTGCCTCCACCCATCAATGAAACTGAACATGCCCGCGAGATTGTCGTCTCGTTCTACGATGGCGGCGCCCGCGGCGATATCACAAGCTTTAAGGAGCAACTATCGGAAGACTTCGAGTTGTTCGTGCCCACCTATCTGCCGTGGGGCGGCAAGTTCGGTAAGCAGGAGTATGTCGACCTACTGCCGCGCCTCGCAGCTGTCCTGGACTTCAGTCGGCTCACTTACGAGAGCCTGACCGCAGAAGGTAGTCACGTGGTGGCCTTGATCAACATCGGCGTTCAGAAGACTGACAAGTCCATCATGATCTCGGAGCACTGGGACATCGCTGATGAAAAGGCGGTCAGGTTGCGCGTCGCCTATTTCGATCCGAGTGCTCTGCTCGACCAACTTAAGGCAGCCGCAATCGATTAGCCAAGTCCTGGCAGGTTTTCCACAAAGCAGCTCCTAGCGCTCTACTACGAGGGTACCTCCGATGTCGCCAATCGATTACTCAGCTCGCGACAAGGTCGTCCGCCACAATGTTTATGCGTCGGTCCGCCGCCGCAATGGCCTGCCGCACGAGGCATTTGCCGACTACTGGCGTGACGTTCACGCAACGCTGTGTTCCCGGCTGCCGGGCCTTGGCTTCTACGTCCAGCAACATTTCGCCCGTGACGGAGGCGCTAATCTGTGGCCAGTCGCTGCTGGCGTCCGGGAAATCAATGCTGTGTTGGACGGGTCGGCCGAACTTGGCTTTTGTAGTTCGGATGATCAGGCGAGGTTTGCCGCCGCAGGCGCTATCCTGTACGCCGACGAGGCAAACTCGTTCGATGAGGCGGTTGCATACAGTCTGCCCCAGGGCTCGATGACATTCGTTGATCGAGAAGAGGACGGTACGCGAAACGGCCCGGACCGGTTCCACCGCGTACATGTTTATATGAGCCGCAGACCTGGCACTGACTCTGCCAAGTGGCTGGCCGACACGGGCGCGGAGCTGTCGGAGAAGCCTGGCGTGCAGAAGTGGAAGCTGCATTTGCCCGAGCCTTATGATAACGCACGTCCCGCGCCACCTTCGCCAGGTGTCGGTCATACCGTAGATCAAGACCGGGTGAACCTCGCGGTAGCCGAAGTAGCTTTTTTGAATGCGCGGGTGGCACGCGAACTCTTCGCGACGGACGCCTTCAAGCGGATGCTTGATGATCAAGTGCGACATCTCAGCGCTGTCGGTGCCTACCGTGTCACGGCTTTCTACACCTTCGTTCGTGACGGTAGGCTAACCACGGCGGGCCTCCGCGGGAGCCGCCAGGCGGAGCTCATCGACGCCATGGGTGCAATCAACCACCTGACCTCCGAGATAGAGGCGATGTTCGTCCACAGCTGAACTGCCGGATCAACGGCAGAAGAGCAGCTAGTCTGTTGTCGGCCATCGGGCATACGAAGCTAAGCAGCTTCAAGCACACAGATGATAGATCACGGAGATCGCTTGGCTCTTGGAGCTTCGGCAGGGACAGTGTCGGCTCCGAGCCTACGTATGCGTCGAGGCCCTTCGAGCAGTTCATGTGTAAGCGTCCGGCCGCGGTCGCGGCTTCCGCGTGTTGACAGTATCAGTCCAGACTGTGCCTCGGGATGCTGATGTTCCAGGGCAGCAGTTCGTCGACGCGGTTCACGGGATGGTCTGCGATGCATCCGATGACGTGGCGCAGGTAGGCTTCCGGATCGAGGCCATTCAGCTTGGCGGTGCCGATCAGGCTGTAGGTCGCGGCGGCGCGCTCGCCGCCGGCATCGGATCCGGCAAACAGCCAGTTCTTCCGGCCGATTGCCACCGGCCGCATGGCACGTTCGAC
>CAXTGN010000825.1:1728-2325 GCA_964243455.1 uncultured Acidobacteriaceae bacterium | reverse complement strand
TGCTCGAGCTTCAGGAGGATCAGGAGGAGAGCCGTGAATTCATCGCCATCCCGAATGCGCCGTTTTGGTCTGAGCAGCCACTCAAGGACTGACTGCCGCGGAATGTGCTGTCAGGGTGAATCCTGTTCGGGAAACGGAGTGTGTGAATGGCCACGGGTCGGCCGATAAGCGAAAGATTGATCGCGCGGGAGATGCCGGCTCAGTAGGTAGCGACTGGTTGTGCTCCGGCCTAGCTACGAGCTGTCCACGGAAGCAAGCTCTATCACGTCGGGCGTCTAGATCGGAGCCGACAGCTACAAGCGAAATAGACCTGATGTCAGCGAACCGATATGCTCGACAGATATGCGGCATGAGAATTCTCGCGAGAAGTGCAGGGAGTAAATTTTGCGAAGATCGAGGAGTCGTGCCTCTTCATTGTTTCTTAATCAGCTCCGCTTTAACATCTCCCCAGAGCTGAAGGGCGATCGCCTTCAGCCGAGCGAGCAGGATCAGACTGACGATGACCGCCGAACAAGCCGCAGCGGCCGACAAGGCATTCGCGACGATCTCTCCTGAACGGCTAGATGCATCCGATGACGAGTTCTTCGATGCACTGCC
>CAXTGN010000825.1:225-1718 GCA_964243455.1 uncultured Acidobacteriaceae bacterium | reverse complement strand
TGTGGTCGGCCTGTCGGCGACAGGGCTCGCGGAGATCTACAACGCGGCCGAGGTGCTTTATGCCGGAATGCGCCGCGACTCGGTTTTAGGTCAGCCCTTCTTTCTGATGGCGGGAGTGTGCATGAACAACTTCCTGGTCGCTCAGCGATTTGAAGATGAAGAAACGATTGACGACATATTGGATTACGTTCTCACTTTTAGAATGCGGCCAACCGCGGTAAAGCTGCGCCTCTTGAAAAGGCCGGAGCTCCGGCGGCGCTATCTTCTCATTCAACGTTGATGACCGCGGTTGCCATGTCTGCCTTCGAGGCGCTTGAGGCCGAACACGAAGCACTGCTGGCATTTCTTTATCTGTGTCCTGCGGGCATCGTTCAGTTCGCAGCGAACGGCGCAGTGCGGATGATTAACCCATACGCGGCACAGTTGCTGATGCCGCTCTCGCCTACACGGAGCATCGTCAATTTTTTTGAGGCGATAGAGAGCCGCGCGCCCGAGTTGCGTAATATCACGAATAATTTCGCCCATGGGCGTGGTCAGATCTGCCACGGGCACCGGATCTTCGTCAGCGGTAGCGGGCCCGGGCCACGCTTTCTGTCATGCTCGCTGCTGAAGATCAGCGCCGACTGCCTGGTGGCAGTACTGCTGGACATCTCAAGTGAGGTTCAACAAGAACAGCAGCTGAAGCAGAACGACGCGCTGTTTGCTGCTTTGGTAACCGGAGTGAACGACTTCGCGCTGTTCTCGCTCGACGCTAACGGATGGATCAACACGTGGAACCGTTCTGGCGTGCGGCAGACCGGCTTCTCTGCGGAGGATATGCTCGGACGCGACCTTGAAGCCCTGTTCAGCGACAGCATCTTGAGAAGCGGGCACGTCGCGGAACAGGTCCTGGCGGCGGCGCGAGAGGGCTGGAGCTTACGCGAAGCGCAGTGTGTCCGCCATGACGGGCAACGCTACTGGTGCCAGATCTTGGTTGCAGCAGTGGAGAGCGAGGGCGGTACTATCGATGGCTACTCGGTGGTCATGCGTGATGTAACCGAACGGCGGATGACGGGGGAAGAACTCCGTCGCTTGCTTACCACCGACCACCTGACCGGTGCCACCAATCGAGCTCATTTTTTCGATCGCGCCACTGCCGAGCTCGCTCGGAGCAGGCGCAATGGTCAGACCTTGTCGGTGATCATGCTCGACGTAGATCACTTCAAGAGGGTCAATGACGACTTTGGACACAGCATCGGTGACGCACTGTTGCAAGCGCTAGTGCGCCACTGCCGCACCTGTCTAGCTGAGGTCGATATTCTTGCACGCCTGGGAGGTGAGGAATTCGTCGTTCTGCTGCCGAACGCCGATCTGTCCAAAGCGGCACTTGTTGCTGAACAAATGCGGCGGATCGTAGCGACGGAGTTGGCGACACTCGACGCTTTGCCGGTCAAAGCCACTGTCAGCTTGGGGTGCGCCGAGATGACGAATCGTCTAGACAGCATAGATGGGCT
>CAXTGN010000825.1:0-215 GCA_964243455.1 uncultured Acidobacteriaceae bacterium | reverse complement strand
GCTTTACCAAGCAAAGCGAGCTGGTCGCGATCAGGTGGTACTCGCATCGTCGTTGAAGGTCTCCAGCGTGGTAGCGGCCTAGGGGACGGGCGAAGCGCTCGAACGCGAACAGTCTGACTAGAACCGGACTGCGACAGTGCATCTTCGAGCCGAAGTGACCGCCACTGAACGGTGCCTCAGCCGGCAGCCTGCGCCAGCCGCGTGCGCTCGGCCGG
>CAXTGN010000824.1:314-2328 GCA_964243455.1 uncultured Acidobacteriaceae bacterium | reverse complement strand
GCGAAGGGCGAGGATAGCTGGAAGGGCAAGTATTACCAGTTCAGTGTGCAGGTGTACGTGTCGGCGGATCAGGCCATCGACACAAACATCACGACCGACCCCTACTCGGTGGATCTGGCTTTGAACGGAACGATGAGCCGAATCACCGACCTGGAGGACGTCTCAACCAAACCCGACGGTTGGGATCTTCTGCCTTCGCCTGCACTGCAAGCCGTCAACGACATCAGCATTTATGAACTGCACGTCCGCGACTTCAGTGTCGGTGATTCCACCGTGCCCGCGGCCAAGCAGGGCACCTACGAGGCGTTTACCGATCTGAAGAGCGATGGCATGCGTCATCTTCACGATCTCGCCACCTCCGGTATCAAGGCTGTTCATTTACTGCCGACCTTTCATTTTGGAAGCATCAACGAAGACAAAACACAGTGGGCTACGACGGGGCCCCTGGCTCAGGACGCGCCAGACGGACAGCAGCAACAACAAGCAGTAGAGAATATCCAAGCCACGGACGCTTACAATTGGGGCTACGATCCAGTGCATTACATGGCTCCCGAAGGCGGGTATGCGACGGACCCAAGCAAACGGGTTCTTCAGTACCGCGACATGGTAGAAGGCCTTCATCTTGATGGCCTCCGCGTGATTCAGGACGTCGTTTTTAACCACACCTACACCTACGGCGAGACATTCACGGCCAACCTGGACGAGGTGGTTCCCAACTACTATCATCGTCTGGATGCCTTCGGTGCGGTCGAAACAGGATCCTGCTGCTTTGACACGGCCAGCGAACATCAAATGATGGAAAAACTGATGATCGACACGGTTGTGCTGAATGCAAAACAGTACAAGATCGATGGTTTCCGTTTCGATGCGATGGGTCTGCATTTTGTGTACAACATGGTGGACATCCGCAAGGCGTTGAATGCGTTGACGATAGAGAAGGACGGTGTTGACGGCAGCAAGATCTACATCTACGGCGAAGGTTTCCAGATCGCCGAGGCCGCTAACAACGCCATCGGCCCGAACGCGAGCCAGACGAACCTCTACGGTACAGGCATCGGCAGCTTCAATGACCGGATACGCGATTCGATCCGTGGTGGCAACGAATTCGGTACCGACTTTCAGGTCCAGGGTTTCGCCACGGGCCTGGCTACCGATTCCAGTACCTACACCAATCAAAACACCGCCACAAATGATCAGCTCACGGCCCTGCTCAGTGATGCGGATCTTATCCGTCTCAGTCTTGCTGGCAATCTCACAAACTACAGCTTCATCGATGCTCAGGGGCAGACCGTCACCGGTGCACAACTGACGTATGGTGGACAACCGGCAGGGTACGCGGCCTCGCCACTTGAGGACGTTAACTACTGCTCGGTGCATGACAATCAGACCTTATTCGACGCAATCCAACTAAAAGCTGCCGCGTCAGACACGATCGCGATGCGTGCTCGCCGGCAAGTGGTGGCAATGAGCCTGATTGCTTTAGCTCAGGGTATTCCCTTCTTCCAGGCCGCCGATGACCTGCTCCGCTCCAAGGACATGGACAACGGCAGCTATGACTCCGGCGATTGGTTCAACAAGATCGACTGGAGCCTGCAGGGAAACAACTGGGGGATCGGTCTGCCCGTGGCCAATGTCAATCAGGCGCAGTGGCCTCTTGAACAACCGCTGCTTGCAAACACCGCGCTGAAAGCCACCCCGGACAACATCAGCGATACCACTGCGGCATTCCAGGAGCTCCTGCAGATTCGGTACAGCACTAACCTGTTCCGCATGAAGACGCTTGCCGAAATCCAAGCAAACCTGAGCTTCCTCAATTCCGGACAGAGCCAGATACCCGGGCTCATTGTCATGAAGCTAGACGACAATGGTCATGATTATGGCGGGCCACATCACCTGGTTGTCTTCTTCAACGCGAGTAATGCGGAGGTGACGTTTAAGGATACATCGCTGGCGAAGATGCAGTTCCACCTGGACCCGGTACAGGCAAAGTCGCAGGATCTCGGCTTACGCCAAT
>CAXTGN010000824.1:0-304 GCA_964243455.1 uncultured Acidobacteriaceae bacterium | reverse complement strand
GGAACCGCAACCATCCCTGCATTAACAACCGCTGTCTTCGTAAGCGACAAGGAGTAGCCGCCTTCATGAGGTCCCTATGCCACCCCCGGGGGGGACCTCGACTCCACATGGCTCATGTCTAACACCGTGTTGGCCGCTACAGAGTTCCGCCCTGTATACGCAAGAAATGCAGAGCTCTGTAAGCTGCTGATCAGGTGCAAAAATATAGCCTGTGTCGTGAATCGGCCAGGCAAGAGGACAAGCATCGGACTTTGCTTCACTGAAAATCAGCGACCTGCTCATTTGCACATTCGGCGTAGCTCAG
>CAXTGN010000823.1:1826-2338 GCA_964243455.1 uncultured Acidobacteriaceae bacterium | reverse complement strand
GAAAAAGGGTCCATGCGGGATCACCGAGATCTTTCCGTCCGCAACCCCAAACTCGGTACGTAACCGGGCTCGAATGTGCGCCGAATGGCAGATCAGCGCGTCCATCTCGGCATACAGCCGTTGATAGATTGCCTGGTAACGAACCCCCGTGTCGTGCGGCAGCAGGTCGTGAACCGTCAGCACAACCGGAATGCCTCGCCACTGGCAGAACCGGACAAACCAGTGGTCGATGGGCAGACGCGACCGAAGCATGGGGAGGAACTGCACATGCACCACATTCGGCGGCCGGTACAGAAAGCGCAGCGTCAAGGCCAGCAGGTTCACGGCGCCCTCGGCCAGCTTCAGGAGGCGGCGCAGGCCTCTCGAAAGGCTTAGGCGCCCAACCACATCCAGAAGGCCGGGATCGTTACGCAAACCGCGGCCGCGGAAGCACGTAGTATCCAGGTAATAGGTCATCGCACCCACCTGAACCGAAGCACCGTCCGCCCGCAGGGCCTTGGCAAGGTAGGCCG
>CAXTGN010000823.1:0-1816 GCA_964243455.1 uncultured Acidobacteriaceae bacterium | reverse complement strand
AGTACGGAACCGTCGCCCAAAGATCCATCAGGAAGATCCGCCGCGGTCTGTTCGTCGTCATTGTCTGCGTTACGCTCAAGACGGACAGGTCCTCAGATCAGCCACCCCGCCCCGTCTTTCGAGTACCCCGGCATAGAACGCCAGGTAGTCCGCTGTCATGCGGGCGGCCGAGAACTCATCAAAAATGCGCTGCTGCCCGGCCCGGCCAAAGCGCGCCCGCAGCTCTGCATCGCGCACGAGCTGGTCGATGCCGGCGGCCAACGCCGTCGCGTCACCCGGAGCGACGAGAATCCCGGTCGAGCCATCCACCACCGCCTCGGGTACCGCTCCTACCCTCGTCGCAACCACGGGTAACCCGCTCGCCATGCCTTCCAACAGAGCTACAGGCAAGCCCTCCTGCCGTGACGAGGAAACAAGCACATCCATTCCCGCATAAACCGCCGGCATGTCGTCCTGCCGACCCAAAAACATGACCGTCTCGGCTAAACCAAGATGTCTCGCCTGCAATTCCAGGGCCGCGCGGTCCGGACCATCGCCGGCGATCAGAAAGCGAGCCGCCGGATGCCTGTCTGCAAGCTGTTGCGCAGCCAGCAGAAACAGGTCCACGCCCTTCTCCGGCGCGAGTCTCCCGACCAGCCCGATCCGCACACCCTCGCCTGCGTCAGACTTGCGACTCCTCTGCTCCCCCGCTGCGACAAAAGGGCTGACCCCCACGACGTTCTGGATCATGCCATATGCCCGCAGCGCAAGGTCGTTGTCGTACCAGGTGTGACAGGTGGACACCAGCCCGGGTCGCTCCCCACGCCATGCCGCCGCCGCGTAGATATCCGCCTTGTAGCCGTGCGTATGGATCACATCGGCACCGACCTGTTCAGCCAGGGCCCGGAATCTCCGAGGAACAGACAGGTCGGCCTGGCCGCGGCAGGGGATAAGGTGCGCTTCGATTCCCTTCTGTCGCGCGATCTCATACACCGTGGGCGCTGGCTGCCCCGGATGGGCGAAGACTCCCAGCACACTGCGATGGTGGCCCCCTCCGTTCAACGCCTCGGAAAGGTTCAGGATGACCGCCTCGGCGCCATACATCCCGCCACTGCTGATCAGGTGGAGAACTCTCATGAGGTGAATGCTCCGGCATCGGCGGGCTCCATCTCCTGCCGGTTCGCCACCTTCCACACCCGGGCATACAGGCGGTCGCCCAGAACGGCCTTCGCCGCCGACTTCAGGCGGTCGCCTCGCTGCAGCCTCGCGAGGACGCCACTCTCCGGGCGAAACACCTCCTCAAACCAGGCGAGCGATGCATCCCCACGAACGTTGAGCCTCCCAATCGTCTGTGCCGGCCGCTCGCTGCTCCACAAGGAAGGCGAAGAGGTAAACACCTCCGCGTACCCAGCGGCAAGGCAGGCCCGCAGCACCTGTGCATTCGCCCGCCCACCTGGTAGAGATATTGTCTTCACGGCGGTACCCAGGATGTCCTCAAGCTTTGCTTTAGCGCCTGCCAGCTCACGATCGAGCTCCGCCGCGCTGCAATGGGTCAGCAGCGTGTGGCTCCAGCCATGCGCGCCGATGGACATACCCGCCTCTCGCAGGGTGCGCAGATCGCCGGGGGTCATGTAGTCGGCTCTCGTCCCCGTCCAGCCTGCGGTGATAAAAAATCGTGCAGAAAGGTCGTTCGCGGTCAGGGCTGGCAAAGCCTGCTCGACTGCAGAAGCGTGGCCATCGTCAAACGTCAACTCCGGGCGCAGACCGCCCGTCGACTCGGACGCCGTCTGCAGCCTGCGAAACAGCTGACAGTGTTGCTCGAAGTTCGCACGCGAAA
>CAXTGN010000822.1:0-2340 GCA_964243455.1 uncultured Acidobacteriaceae bacterium | reverse complement strand
CCTAGAAAATGCGAACGCGACCAGACCGGATTCGCCGTAGTGGCGAGCAACACGCCTGGGTAGCTCACCATCGTCAGCGCGAAGGGCAGCCCCAGAACGCTGATCAGTCGTTCCGGCATCCAGCGCTGCAGGAAACCCAGCGCACCAGCTGCCAAGTCCAGCCGGACCCACTTGGCCGGCACTGCCAGTAGTGTGAGCAACGAGGCGATCGTGCCATAACCGGTTAAGGCCCACGCCCCGTGGTTCATGGGCGAGGTCTTTTTCCAGATCCGCAGCATGTGGTGGAACCGCTCGGGCCGCCCCAGATCGATGATCAGCAACGGTGGGCACACCACCATGGTGAAAAAGGACAGCACCCTTGCCGACCGAATCGGTCCAGCAAACCTCTTGTTATCCACTAGTCCGGCCACGGTGGACAGAACGTACGCACTCCCGCTCACCCCTTCAAAAAAGAAGTAAAGCGCAATCTCCCACTTCCAGAACGGCCGCTTCAGGATCGGCAGCCCGTAATACCCCGGGTCCTCAGAACGGTAGGGTTTCGCCGCTTTCTGGATGTCGTACGAAGGCGAGATCTTCGTGAAAACATCCTGCGGATCAGTCTGTTCCTGCACCTCGGCGAGGTTGCGCTCCAACATATCAGGCATGCTTTTCACCCGAGAACAAAAAGACCGATACAGCCGTCAACGCCAGCGAAGCCGCGAAGCTGTAGAGATAGTTCTTCTTCAGGTGCGCCGCACCCCGTCGCGGCGCTTCAGGCAGGTTATAAACCGACGCCTTATCCTTCAGCAGGAAAAACGAGTTCAACGCGCTGTACTCGCCCGCCGGCTCCGCTCCGTAGAGGTAGGCATCCTCCTGTCCTTCGGCCTGCAACTGCTCCACGCGCTTAGCCGCGTGCTCGCGCAGGTCAGCCACCTTGCCGAATTTGATCGACTCGGTCGGGCAGGCCTTTGCGCAGGCGGGGGTCAGGTCTTCCTTCTGCCGGTCGTAGCAAAGCGTACATTTGTGCGCGCGGCCATCTTCTTTATTGCGGCTGATCACGCCGAATGGGCAGCCTACGACGCAGTTCGCGCAGCCGTTACAGACGTCCTGCTGCACATACACGTTGCCGAACTCGTTGTAGATCAATGCGCCGGTCGGGCACACCTCCACACACGGCGCATGCTGGCAATGCTTGCACACGTCGCTCATCATCAGCCAGCGGCCGATCTCCGAGCCCGGATCGAACTGCTCCACGAACGCCACGTGGCGCCAAGTGGTGTCGCTCAGGGCAACCGTGTTGTCATAGCTGTTGCCGGTCCAATGGAAGCCGTCTGCAGGTAGCTGGTTCCATTGCTTGCACGCCACCTCGCAGGCCTTGCAGCCAATGCACAGGGTGGTGTCTGTGAAAAAGCCGGTCTCTTCCTGCTCTGCCGGCGACTCCGGCCGAAAAAACGTGTCCACCAGGTCCGTGGCGAAACCGCTCAGCGTTTGGCCGTGAAGACTCAACTCACTCATATCAACTGTCCTTCCGGCTGGTCCGATTTGGCCGTGTCCGGTGATTTCTCCCGTGTCGGCCACGGCTCTGCCGCAAGCGGCGCTATATCTACGTGATCCTGCAAGCGACCCGGCCGCACGTCGCATGTAAAAGCCTTCGCCTCATGCATGCTCACGTTCGAGTCCGCACAGATGGAGGTCAGGTCGTTGGCTCCCGCACCCACCGTCTCGCCGGCCCATCCCCAGTGGAAGGGCATCCCGATCTGGTGCAACGTCTTTCCATTCACGTGCAGAGGCCGAATGCGGTGCGTGACCATCGCTTTGGCTTCCAGAGCCGCACGCTTGTTCCACACCACCATCCACTCGCCGTGCACAATGCCCTTCTCCGCAGCCAACTCCGGGCTGATCTCAAAGAACATCCCTGGCTGCAGTTCGTTGAGCCAACTGTCGAAGCGGCTCATGGGTCCGCTCAGGTAGTGCTCAGTCAGGCGATAATTCGTCGCCACAATCGGGAACTCCCCGTCGTTCGGGTTGTACTCGTTCAACGGGCGCTTGTATTTCTCAATCGTTGGATTGTCCCGCACCTTCGGGTAGAGCAGGTTCGGTACAGGAGACTCCAGCGGCTCATAGTGCGTAGGCAGCGGGCCATCCTGCGCCCCCATGGGCGCAAACAGCCATGCCTTGCCGTCAGCCTTCATTAGGAACGGCGCATCGCCCGCGATCGCGGCCATGCCCTTGGAATCCTTCTCGGGCCGGTAGCTGGGATCCTTGGTCGGCTCGAAGTCCGGTATATCCGGTCCAGCCCACTTTTTGTTCTCTTCGTCCCAGTACATGTACTTCTTCCGCTCAGACCACGGTTTGCCTTCC
>CAXTGN010000821.1:0-2341 GCA_964243455.1 uncultured Acidobacteriaceae bacterium | reverse complement strand
AACGATGTGTCCGGGCTGCAGTGGGACTGCGCCATGGCACAGGCGGTCGCGGAGACGGGATGCGGTCTGGTGCTGATGCACACGCGCGGACGGCCCCCGGAGTGGAAGAGCATGGCTGCGTTGGGGAATGAACAGGTGCTGCGCCACATCTTTGGTGGACTGGTGGAAGTGCTTGCCCTGGCAGAGATCACGGGCATTCAAACCGAATCGATTGTGCTGGATCCTGGCTTTGCTTTCGGCAAGTTTGGTGCGGAAAACTTTGCTCTGCTGGCGGAGCTCAGCTCGCTACATCAGCTCGGACGGCCGCTGCTGGTGGGCTTGTCACGTAAGGGCTTGCTGGGGGAAGCGGTGCGCTCCGTGCAGACGGAGAGCCAGCGAAGCGCGTCACCCCGCGTAGCGCGACGGGATGCCACGCTGGCCGGCAACGTCGCTGCGGTTCTTGCGGGAGCGCATATTCTGCGAGTGCACGATCTTCAGGCAACACGCGAGGCCGTGGCCGTGGCGGATGCCGTGTTGGCAACGGGGGAAGTGCCCAGCCTGGTTGTGTCGAGCGGTTCTCGTCGAGATGCGTAGTCTTTGCTCGCTGGCGCGCGGGGCGGGGCGTCGCTGATCCTTGTATCCCACAGCTAAAACCCGGGTCCGAAAATCCGGACCCGGGGCACCCAGGACTGGTCAGCGATCATCTGCAAGAGGAAACGATCTAGCGACCCGTGTTTGGGTTGGGCGGCACCTTTGCGCCTTCACGACGTGCCTTCGAAAGCGCAATGGCGATGGCCTGCTTAGGGTTGGTGACCTTTTTGCCGGAACGGCCGATCCGCAGTTGACCGCGCTTCAACTCATGCATCTCTTCACGCACGTCTTCGCCTGCCCGTGGGCCGTACTTGCGTCCGCTGCTCTTTTTCGAGGAGGACTTCTTTGCGGACGTCGTCTTTGTAGCGTTGCGTGAGCCGACGGGCCGGCCTGGTCCCTTCTTTGCCGAGCTCTTTTTCGCGGCTGTTTTCTTCGCGGAGGACTTCTTTGCCGTGGACTTCTTCGTGGTGGATTTCTTTGCCGTCCTGCTGGCTACACCCTTGCTGCTTGTGCTCTTCTTCGTCGTTGTCTTCTTTGCCGCTGTCTTCTTTGCCGTTGTCTTCTTTGCAGCAATCTTCTTCACGGCTGACTTCTTCGAAGATTTCTTACTTGCAGTCTTCTTTGTGGACGATGTCTTCGCGAACGTTTTCTTCGTTGCAGACTTCTTTGAAGTGGACTTCTTTGCGGTTGCCATATAGGTTCAACCTCCCGCCGTTATTTGAGCATAAAGTGCACCAATTTCGTTGCACGTAATTCGGAGGGATACCTATTGAGTCAGTGTGCGTGTTCTGCGCAGGCGCACAAGCGAGGCAAGCAGTGCGGCCATGATGGCGATGATTGCTGTTGAGCGTGTGGCATAGAAGAGCCGGTTGTGTGTTCGGTCGAGATGACCGTCCTGCCATGATGCGTACGTACGCGCGAGATCTTGTGCAAGGCCTGGGATCGCAATTTCGCTGAAACTATCGTTGGCTCCGGGCGTTGCCGGGAGTGAGCCGAAGACGCGCTCGGGAGGCGGCATGCTGCCTGCACGGTCCTTGGGAATGGCGGTGAAGAGAGCATTCACTTCACTGTCGCGCGGATCGTTGAAGAGCACGCTCTTTGCGGTGTTGGGGAAGAGTGTCGACTGACCGGTTAGCTTCTTTTCTATCGCAGAGACAGGGTCCTGACAGACACCGAGTGTGTAGTAGCCGCCGAAGGGCAGCGTGGGACGACGCGCGTGTTGATGCATGTAAGCGAGGGTGATGAGGCCGATGAGGCGTGTGACTTCGATGGCTTGTGCGCCGGTGTAGGTGTGCGCGTCGCGCTTCAGCACCCAGGCTTGATCGAGCGTGTCCATGGTGCGCCACTCGGCTTTGCCGTCGACGCCGAAGTAGTGGCTCACGTCGGCATTGATGTGAGGCCCGTGAATGTGCCACTCGTACTCCGCGTGGCTGACGGGCACGAGAAGAGGACGCGGTCGATGGAAGAAATCGCTGCTGTCGGGCACAGCGAGTTGGGCGTTGACCCAAAAGGGCATCATCACGTCCATGCCCTTGTAGTGCAGGTGGCCGAAGTTGGCGAAGTAGCGTGAATCGGTGACCGTGATGGTGTGGCCGGTGGCGGCCAGCACCTCGATCAGCCCTTCCGGCGAGGCCGCGTGTCTGCCGCTGAGGGTCACTGCGAACGGCTTTGAAGCAGGCAGGGCGTTGACGCTGAGCCGGTTGAGCACATCAGCAAGCCGCTGCGATTCGGCGTGCTCCCGCGCCAGCGAGTTGGGGCCATCGCCGCGAAC
>CAXTGN010000820.1:1618-2341 GCA_964243455.1 uncultured Acidobacteriaceae bacterium | reverse complement strand
ACGACGCTGGGAGACGGCCAGGGAACACGCTACAGAGCCGAACTCAACTTCAAGCTTCCAGGCCTGGACAACATGACGCCCGAGGATGTGAAGAAGACCATCGACACCGTGATAACGGACCCTGCAACCGCTTCAGCTGTCGAGAGTAAAACCATAAAGCTTGGGATGAGCACAGACGAGGTGAAGAAGTCCCTCGGCAATCCTGACAAGATCGTTGATCTAGGGGCGAAGAAGGTATACGTCTACAAAGACATGAAAGTAGTGTTCCAAGACAATCAGGTATCAGACGTTCAGTAAGCCGCAGCCGAGGGCTGGGGGAATGTGGAAGAGGCCGGCAGTACCGGCCCCTTCCAAGGGGCGGTGTGAAGGGTGGGACAGTTTCACCGTTCCACGCTTTGCACGGCTCCGGCATTTCCACGGCCCTGTCTTGGCAGATCAACTTTGGAAGGGAACTATGCCGTTAGGAAAACGCTGGACAGGCTGCATGCTTATTGGGATCGGGCTTATGTTGTTTGGGGTCTCTCGGCAACACTGGCAAGAATGGTCAGGCTTTGCGGTCCTGGCTGCGGGGATCGTACTGGTCCTACCGAACCGGATCACAAACAGTCCCACAACCTAGGCCATACAGGACCGACTGTAGTAAGGGTTGGTCTACTTCTTGGGTTATCGTGAGAGGCCTCACCGCTCAGGGTTCGATAACCCGCACAGGTAGACGCACTCCGG
>CAXTGN010000820.1:0-1608 GCA_964243455.1 uncultured Acidobacteriaceae bacterium | reverse complement strand
TTTGCCGCGGCGTGCGCGTTCTACCCATCTCGTTCGATGATCCGTGCGTCGGCTCACCCACCCTACTCAGCCGCAAGCAGGGTAGGCTCGATCCACTGTTCCCGGCGCAAGCTGCGTTGTTCCCCGTAAGGCTGTTGTCGCATATGGCCACGTCTCCAGTGCATCCGGGGCGAAGCGCCACCGTGCGGTGTCAACTGCTTGCCCTTTAGAACGCAGTTCTTTCCTATGATGTTTGGGGTCCAGAACTCGACTCCGCTCTTTGCCGTTTTGCCCGTGTACTTTCCACGTTCCCACAACTCATCACGAGCATTCATCGCAAAGATCAAGCTGAAGGTCAGGGTAGTGATTGCAGAGACCAGATCTCATCATCCGTGTCAACCCCGAGCCCGATCTTCCGATGACAGCTCCGAAGTCCTTTAAGCTGAGTGTGGGCAGTTCGGCACGTGTCATCGCGCGCTGAAAGGAAGGTGCTTGCTCTGACTCCGCATAGGTTGCGCGGACCAGAAAGTAATCATCCTCAGCTATGCCCTCATACTTTGCTTCACCGAACTTGGGAAACGGCTGACCTTTGAGAGTGCGGCTGTACCACACGTAGCTCACTTCGCCGAAGCTTGAATGAGATAGAGACCCTCGCGGAAGAGCAAATGCCGCACTCTCAAGGGAAAGTGCATACCAACCCAGTCAAGATCGACCGGAGGAATGGACATTTGCACGGCCTGAAAAAGGTCGGGGGCGACAAAGAAGATGGGCACGCTCAGTTGGACCAGACCTGCAGCTCCGGCAAGCGCCTGACCGATCATCCCCCGCTCATGCGGAGTCATTCGATGACGTGATGGGTACGCGGCATAGAGAGCGACGAACTCGGCGGCCAGCTGCTTCGGAGAAGCATATTGACTGCCGACCTGATAGTTTCTGGGATAGCAAAGCTTCCAAATCGCAGGATCGAAGGTCGCCCCGAATAAGATCAGGGCTGAGGAAATTGAGGCTTGCGCTCGACCGGCGTTTTCACCCATGGCATATTTTGATGTCAATCGCCTGAGCGGGGTTCATTGCACATGAGTTCGCATCATTTGGGCTCTCATTTGACCACTCTGGCAGACGGCAGGCCCCCGCTACAGATCCGAACTGAAAGCAAAACGAACTGTACAAGGTTCAACGGCTATTCTGCAGAGGTGGCAACGATGTTCATTCAGCAATCCACTGAGTACATCCAGCAGATCGAGGCCGAGATCGAGCGGCTTCAGCAGCTCCGTGCCCAAGTACAGGCTGCGATCCGAAGCGAGGAGCAGCTTGAGAGTGAAGAGCCGCAGCCATCTCGCAAGCGTGCAGCTAAAAAGAGTGCAGGGAAGAAGACAGCTGGCAAGAAGGTAGCGGCTAAGAAGCGCGGCCGTCCGAGGGCCAACACAGCAGCAGCATAGACTCAACACCGAGGAGATCCATTGGCGACCAAGAAGGCAGCAGCGAAGAAAACGGCCGTACCCGCGAAGAAGTCGGTAGCGAAAACGGCAGCACCTACCAAGGCTCTGGCCGGCGCGAAGGCACCCGTCCAGAAGATGATCAAGACGCAGGTCATCCGGCTCATGGCCGAACAGATGGAGGCAGCACCGA
>CAXTGN010000819.1:0-2341 GCA_964243455.1 uncultured Acidobacteriaceae bacterium | reverse complement strand
CTTCCCAAGCCCTATGTGAAGTGGGCCTATGAGCCAAAGCGTGCTGAAGACGTTCCACGTGCGATCATGCGCGCTTACGCGCTGGCGTTGCAGCCTCCAGCAGGACCGGTTTATGTTTCGATTCCTCTGGACGATTGGGACAAGCCTGCCCTGGGTCCGGCAGATGTAAGAACCGTCAGCTCTCGCGTAGGGCCCGACCCCGACCGGCTGAAAGACTTCGCCGCGAGAATCTCGGCCGCGAAAACACCCGTTCTTGTTTACGGTGCAGAGGTTGAGAAGTCTGGCGGCTGGCACGCGGGTGTAGCGCTTGCGGAGAAGCTCCGTGCGCCCGTCTGGCGCGCACCCGCTGCCGAGCGGGCCTGTTTCCCGGAGAAACATCCGCTCTTCCAGGGTGAATTGGTGAGTGCCATGCTTCCGCTCAGCCATGAGTTGGCCGGGCATGATCTGATCGTGGTGATCGGCGCTCCAGTTTTCCGTTATTACCCTTTCGTCCTCGGGCCGGTAGTCCCGGAAGATGCAAAGGTGCTGCAGATCACTGAAGACCCGACGGACGCGGGCAGCGCGCTGGTTGGTGACAGTCTTCTCTCGGATGCGAAACTCGCAATCGATGGGCTGATCGAACTCGTTGAGGATGGGACAGCTCGGACCGCCCCTTCACCGAGACAAGTGCCGAAGAGCCTGCCTGCAACTCCCGGTTCTCCACTCACGGCAATGGAAGTGTACGCAGCGCTGAGCGAAGTTCGTCCAGAGGGCGCGATCGTCGTGCAGGAGTCCCCCTCCAACTACAACGAATTCCTGCGCTGGTGGCCGTCTATCGAGCCGGCAGCTTACTACACCTACGCAAGCGGGGGGCTGGGGCACAACGCGCCTTCATCTGTTGGCATAGCGTTGGCTCAGAGGAAACTCGGTACAAAGAGACCGGTGATTGCACTGATCGGTGATGGAGCCCTCCAGTACTCGATCCAGTGCCTTTCTGCAGCAGCGCAGCACAAACTGAAAGTGATCTTCATCATCCCGTGTAATGGCGAGTATGCCATTCTCAAGGAATTTGCAGAGCTGGAAGAGACGCCAAACGTGCCGGCTCTAGACCTGCCCTTCCTGGACATCAACTCCCTCGCGAAAGGCTACGGTTGCTCCACGGTCAATGCCTCCACGAAGGAAGAGATACAGGAAGCCTTCAAGAAGGCTTTGGTGACTGACGGCCCGACTGTCATCACCATTCCGATCAAGCGGGAACACAAGTCACTCGTGCCGAGCGACTCCAAGCACTAACGTCTATGAAGGACCCCCGCGGCCGAGAGGTGGCGGGGGTTTCGTGTCCTTCATAACGGACAGATTGAGGTTCTGATCTGGGTGGGCCTAAGAATCGAGTCACAACGCACTTCAGCTGGATTGCTTGTGCGAAGTCGGAAGGTGCGGTGTTTCTCCGTCGCAGTACCGGGCGTCAATCGTCAAAACGTACTTTTGCCGTCCAAGGCACTTAGAAGCTGGGCGCTCTTTCATCGAACACAACAGAAAGGCAACTGACATGTTCTTTTTGGTCGCACTTTGTTTAGGCGTCGTATCCGGACTTCGCGCTGTGACCTCCCCGGCCGTAGTCAGCTGGGCTGCTCGGAAGGGAGTGCTTCCACTTGCCGGAACACACCTTGCCTTCCTTGGCTATGCCGCCACGCCCTGGATACTGACAGTCCTCGCGTTAGGCGAAATCGTAAATGACAAGCTTCCAGGAACGCCGAGTCGCAAGATTCCGCCGCAGGTCGCGGGACGAGTGATGAGCGGCGCCCTCGTCGGAGCTGCCATCGGGATCGTAGCGAACGCGATCCTCTTATGTCTTCTCGCCGGTATCATCGGTGCATTGATCGGCACCTATGGCGGTGCCGCAGTGCGCGCACGTCTGGCGAAGGCTTTCGGACGTGACCTGCCGGCAGCGTTGCTGGAAGACGCAGTGGCTATCCTTCTGGCGATGTTCGCCGTCTCGAGGGTGTGATGGACAAGCATTTCGATGCTATCGTCATCGGCGCGGGCCAGGCAGGCCCGTTCCTTACCGGTCGCCTGTGCGACGCCGGGCAGGCGGTTGCCCTTATCGAAAAGGACAAGCTCGGAGGCACGTGCGTCAACGTTGGCTGTACGCCGACCAAAGCCATGGTGGCGAGCGCCCGGGCCGTCCACCAGGCACGCCGCGGGGCGGAGTTCGGTTTCACCATAGGCTCCCACCCGATCGTAGGGATGAACCAGGTTCGAACGCGAAAGGATGCCATCGTCAACGATTCGCGTGAAGGACTCGAATCGTGGTTGGGTTCCATGAAGGGCTGCTCGGTCATTCGCGGAGCAGCAACGTTCG
>CAXTGN010000818.1:810-2342 GCA_964243455.1 uncultured Acidobacteriaceae bacterium | reverse complement strand
GCCGGGTGGTCAGGAAGTCGCGGATGTCTGGTCCTGAGTTACGCGTGCTCACGATGAAATCAGCCTCAGCGAGCTGAGCAATCCTGCATTGGGTGTGACCCGCATACGGGCTATCGCCCGGGACCGCAGCGAATGCGCGGTCGATCCATAGTTGCTCGGCATCAAGACCCTCGTGGTTGACCGAACTCAGCTGGAAAGAGAGATCGAGTTCATGGGCGAGCAGCGCTGCGGCGTGTTCGTTGGGGGCACCTTCGACCAGATCGATGGTAATTTGGAGATGCTCGGCGCGCCAGGCGGCAAGCAGCTCGCGCACGAACCCGGCGGCGATGGATGAGGTGATGCCGATCCTGACGCGGCCGGCCGCGGCCTCTCCTGCCGCCTGCGCGCCCGAGACCGCCACATCCAATTGCGACAGCGGGCATTGTCACGTTGAGGCCGTCTCGCCGGAGGCGCGCGGTCAGTGCAGGCTGTCGGCATGAGCCATCGACCTGACACTCCTCACGGCCACCGCTTTCCGAGGGAGATCATCAGCCACGCGGTCTGGCTTTACCACGTGTTCAGCCTGAGCCTGCGAGATGTCGAGCTGCTGCTGGCCGAGCGTGGCATGATCGTGTCCTACGAGACCATCCGCCGCTGGTGCCTCAGGTTCAGCCAGGATGTCGCCGACAGGCTGCGACGGCGGCGCCCGAAGCCGGGCGACACCTGGCACCTCGACGAGGTGTTCTTGCGGATCAACGGCGAGCTGCACTACCTATGGCGAGCTGTCGACCAGCGTGGCGTCGTGCTCGACATCCTGGTCCAGGACCGCCGCAACGCGACCGCCGCCAAGCGCTTCTTCAAACACTTGCTCCATGGCTTGAAATACAGGCCGCATCGCATCGTCACCGACGGCCTGCGCAGCTACGGCGTCGCGCACCGCGACATGATGCCCGACGTGAAGCACCGGCAGAGCCGCTACCTCAACAACCGAGCGGAGAACTCCCACCGGCCGACACGGCGACGCGAGCGGCAGATGCAGCGGTTCAAGTCCTCCGACCAGGCGCAGCGCTTCCTCTGCGCCCACGGTATCATCTACGGTCACTTCCGCCCGCGACGTCACTTGATGACAGCCCGTGACTACCGGCGCTCGCGCGGCAAGGCGTTCAGGATCTGGCAGCAGAAGACCTGCGCCCACCTCACAAGATGAGCGCACGCTCCTCTCAGCTAGGACCTCATCACGACCGGTCCTGAACAACGTGACAATGCCCCTTCGGGGATGTACGGCCAGCCCTCGATGTTGATCATCGAGGCGATCAGCTCCTTGAGGCCGATCTGCCAGCCGGGATTCTTGCCAAAGTGGATGTTCTGCAGCATGAGCTGGCGGGTGTCGGCGTTAGGTACTGCCTCGGCCAGCAGCGCGTCTGCGGCGGACCGGCTGAGCGGATCCGGGAACCTGATGTGCAGCATATCGCGGCCGAGCCGGGAGTTGCCGTGGCCGGTGATGGCCGGCGGAATGTCGGCAACTAGCAGACTGTGCACCAGCTCCGGTCGGT
>CAXTGN010000818.1:313-800 GCA_964243455.1 uncultured Acidobacteriaceae bacterium | reverse complement strand
CGCCAGGGTCATCGCCGCCTTGCCGAGTGGCCGACCAGGGTCGCCGGCAGCGCGTCATGTGCCGCCAGCGTCTCCACCAAGTCGAAGGCCATCGACAAATAGTCCATCTGGCCGTGCGGGCTCTCGCCGTGGTTGCGCAGGTCGATCGCCAACGTCCGTCGCCTTTTAGCCAAACGGCGCTGGAAATGGCCGAGATTGCGCGCCCGGCCGAACAGGCCGTGCAGCAGGACGATCGGCGGCCTTTCCGCTACCGCGTCCGCCTGCTCAGGACCACGCTTCACTACATTCAGCCTCATTAGGACGCTTTCAAAGGGTTACGCTTCGGTCACCAAGCAGCTTTCGATCCGCAAGATCTGCTTCGGCATACAGGATGTCGCAGGCGTGTCAGAATCGGCTGGCAACGCAGGGTGGCCGGATCAACACAGACGCAGACAGCTTCCGGCATCCAGCACAGCCGATCCTCCGTTCGACCGCGCCCTGCCCGACC
>CAXTGN010000818.1:0-303 GCA_964243455.1 uncultured Acidobacteriaceae bacterium | reverse complement strand
CCACAGGAAGGTGCAGTACAACGAGGCGAGCACAACTTGCAGGTCCACTGTCGGCGCGCCCGCACGCACATGCTCCGTGAACCAGAGGTCCACCGTCTCGACCGTGAAGTTCGCAGTCCGCGGCGTGTAAACGATGCCTCCCGCATCGATGTCCGCCGAGCTGATCTCGCGCCGCAGCAAGAACACCTTGTCCGGCGGTGCCACGTCCGGCGTACTTGTCTCAGCCGTCACGCCGTCTTGGTGTCTGTCCGCGACAGCGCCGCCTGTGCCGCGGCCAGTCGGGCGATCGGCACCCGGAACGGC
>CAXTGN010000817.1:0-2346 GCA_964243455.1 uncultured Acidobacteriaceae bacterium | reverse complement strand
ATCGCACCTCCTGACGCAGGGGCAGCTGCTGGCTAAAGATAACCAGGTAATGACAAGTCGCATTATCACCAGTAATCCGCACATCTGCACAAACGAAGGTTTGTGACAGCCTACGCGGGACCACTTCCGCAAATGCTTCTATGAGGACTTATGACTCAGCGAAGTCCGCGAACGTCTTCCATTTGCCTCAACAGTCGTTCTGCTCCGTTGGGCGCGATGCAGGCTTCCAGGCCTTCGGCGGAGGCCTGTGCTTCCTGAGCCGCCCGGTCGAACATCTCCTCTTCGTAGGAGCGGATCGCCTCTGTTTCATCTGTCATCTGACAAAGCTTCAGAGCAAGGGCTGCGCCATCCTGGAGGGCAAGGTTCGCCCCCGCTCCCGCAAATGGGGACATCTGGTGTGCTGCATCGCCGGAAAGGGTTCCACCTGGCTAACTCGGCCAGCGAATGCCGACAGGCATTGCCGTGATAGGCCACGGAACGAAGTAATCATCACATTGCCTGATCAGATTCTGCAGGTCCTCGGACCAGTCCCTGAAATGCGCGAGCAAACCCTTCCGCGTCTCGTTCGCATCCCGGAACGTGATTCCCTCTGCCTCGAAGCCGTCCTCCGGCATCCGCAGGGCGGCGTAAACGCGCACATTGCCGTTGCTCAATCTTTGCGCAATCAGGCCCTTATTATCCTTCAAAGCAAAGAGGGTCCCGTCGCCGACGGTCGCACCGATCTGTGGATGGCGGGCGTTCACGTCGCTGATGGCGATCTGCAGGAAGCTCACGCCTGTGTAGGACGGCTTGGCCTCGGTAAGCAGTGGGCGGATACGGGACCACGTTCCGTCAGCACCGATCACCACGTGCGAGCCAACCGTGGCCCCATTGCGAAAGTGCAGCCTGAAGCCTTGTCCGGCATTGCGCTGCACGGCGTCGAGCTTATGGCTCCACCGGATACTACCGGGACGAAGCGAGTCAAGGAGCAAGGAGCGAAGCTGCTCCCTGTCGATTTCCGGGCGGTCCATCTCGTCTCCGCCAACCTCGTCCAAAAGCAGCTTGCCGTCTTGTCGCTGATCCGCATGCCCTGGCCTTCAGGGCGTGCGAGGGCTCGAAAATCCTTTGTTAGACCGGCCTGCTCCAAGGCCCATTGCCCCGACTCGGCGTGTAGGTCAAGTGTGCCGCCCTGCGATCTCGAGTGCGCGAGTACTTCACCTTCGAACACAACCACGTCTCGACCGGCGACTTGCAAAGTGCGGGCCAAGGCCAGACCGGCTGGGCCGGCCCCAATGACAGCCAGCGGAACTTTTTCTGTACTCATACACACCTTCTACAATCATTAGCTCCGTGCGACAAGCCATCACCACGTACTGTCCCGATCAACCTCTAGAACTCAACCGGCGGGAGCCAGATCAATCCTTCTTAGCCGCATCGCGGGAAGTCATCCGGCCCGTCAGCACAAACAAAGGTTTGTGACAGCATGGCACAGCCAACTTCCGTGAGATGCGTTCTCATGATTCATTGCGTCACGTCGTCTTCAAGAAAACAGAGCCCATCTACGCCGTCACCTCGAACTCGCCAAGCAGATGGGCGGTGCTATTGATGATGACATCAATGCGGTGGTGCCCCGGATAGTGGCAACGCGTTGTCAACGACGGACGATGCCGCTGGTGGACCTGTCACTGTGTACGCGGACGGGATCGGTTTAGTGTCTATCGCTTCGAGCTCTCTCCAGAAGTTATAGAGATGCTTTCCGCTTGATCCAAAGCTCGTTGTGGGTCAGAGGCGCCTATGGCCGAGCGCGCACCAGGGTTCGGTGACGACGCATCAACACTACCAAGCCGCGCCGGATATACCGAGCAAGCAGCGGCAGCGCGACCGCAGCGATCACAGCCCACACTATTAAGGCGTGCCACTCCCATTGCCAGATTTCGCGGAACAAGCGCAATGGGTGGTGTCCAAAATGCTCGAGCTGTCGCCGGGTCATCGGAAGCCGGCCTGTGTGGAAGAGATGTACGCCGAGTTCGATGAACGGTAGGAATAGGAGCAGGTGAATCGGCGTCATCGCATGCGCGCCAATTTGCGATGCAATCTGATTCAGCCCGAACGTCCACGCGAGCATCACGACCAGAAACGTGGTGAGCCCGATCGAGGGATTGATCCCAATGACGATCCCAAGGGCCAGACTCCACGCCAGACGGCGGGGAGTCACGCCGCCGCGCAATTGGCGTAACAGCGGACGCAATATCCTGCAGCGGAAGAACTCGCGAACGGGTTCGGGCAAGAGCACATCCGAAGATTACGCCCTGCTGCGGCTGTTTGAGCGGCGATGGATCTTTTCGATGCTGAATCTATGTTGCTGAA
>CAXTGN010000816.1:0-2346 GCA_964243455.1 uncultured Acidobacteriaceae bacterium | reverse complement strand
GGTGCGAGTACGACCGGCGCTTCTGTGGCGAGGTAGACAGCGGAGAGGAAGTCGTCGGCGAGGCCGTTGGCAAAGCGGGCGAGGGTGGTTGCGGTAGCTGGAGCTACAAGAAGGACGTCGATGTTCTGGGCGACAGCGATGTGCTCGATGGGTCCATCGGCGTTCTCGGACTGGTGGGGCGACCAGAGACTGGTGTGGACGTGTTTGCCCGTGAGGGCGTTGAAGGTGAGGGGCGTGATGAAACGCTCGGCAGAGGCGGTGAGGGCGGCTTCGACGTCGGCGCCGCGGTCCTGCAGGGCGCGGACGATCTCCGCAGCTTTATAGGCAGCGACACCGCCGCAGACGCCGACGAGGACCTTCATGCTTGGCTCCCGGAGAGCAGGCGGTTGTCGATGAGTCTTGTATTGCCGACCCACGCTGCTATGGCGAGCAGCGTGTTGGGCTGCGCCTGCTGTACGGGAAGCAGGGTGTCTGCGTCGACGGCTTCGACGTAGTCGATGCGGATGACGGGCGAGGTGAGGTGGCTGCGCATGCGGTCAATGAGCTTTGTTACGTCACGTTCGCCGTCTGCGGCTGCGCGTTCCGCACAGCGGAGTGCCGCCGACAGGGCGAGGGCCTGATGACGTTGCTCCGGGCTCAGGTAGCGATTGCGGGAGCTGAGAGCGAGGCCGTCGGTGTCGCGCACGATGGGGCAGACGACCATCTCGACCGGCATGTTGAGGTCGCGGACCATAGCGCGCAGCACGGCAACCTGTGCGGCGTCTTTCTGGCCGAAGAAGGCGCGATCTGGCGTGAGAATGGCGAAGAGCTTGCTGACCACCGTGGTGACGCCGCGGAAGTGACCGGGGCGGGACCCGCCGTCGAGGCGGTTGCCGAGATCGCCTGGGTCGACAAAGGTGTTGAGGCCGCCGGTGGGGTACATCTCGGCGGGCGTGGGTGCGAAAAGTAGGTCGACGCCTTCGGCTTGGAGGAGTTTGCAGTCGGCCTCGAAGGTGCGTGGGTATTTGGCGAGGTCTTCGTTGGGCCCGAACTGGGTGGGGTTGACGAAGATGCTGGCCGCGACGATGTCGCAGGTTTGTTTGGCCGCGCGGACGAGCGACAGGTGGCCCTCGTGCAGCGCGCCCATGGTGGGCACGAGGCCGAGTGTGCTGTCCGGCGAGGTGCGAAGAGCGCGGCTGGCGGCGCGGGCTTCGGTGATGGTGCGGACGATCCTCATGCTTCGACGGGCTCCGTCGTGGCGGCGAGCTGTTCGCGGACGGCGCGGGGTAAGTGGTAGCTCTCGGCGTCGTTGGGGAAGGTGCCGGCGGTGACCTCGTCGCGGTAGGACTCGATGGCGTTCCGGAACGCAGTGCCTGTGTCGGCGAAGCGGCGCACGAATTTGGCGGGTGCGGCGAAGGTGAGGGTGGCGAGATCGTGGAAGACGAGGATCTGGCCGTCGCAGCCGGGGCCGGCTCCGATGCCGATGGTGGGGATGCCGGCCTTGGCAGTGATCTCGGCGGCGACCTCGCGGGGGATGCCTTCGAGCACCAGTGCGGAGGCACCTGCGCCCTCGAGCGCAGCGGCATCGGCGAGCAGGGCGTCGATGGCCGGGATGGACCGGCCCTGCACGCTGTAGCCGCCCATGCGGTGCAGCGATTGCGGCGTGAGACCGATGTGGCCGATGACGGGGATCTCGTTAGAGGTGAGGCGTTCGACCAGGGAGGCACGTTCGCGGCCGCCTTCGAGCTTGACGGCTTCGGCGCCGGCTTCTTTGAGGAAGCGTACGGCGTTGCGCAGGGCGTCGTCCGGGCCCGTGTGATAGCTGCCGAAGGGCATGTCGGCGACGAGCAGGGCATGCGTGGTGCCGCGTCGGACGGCGCGGGTGTGGTGCAGCATCTCGTCGACGGTAACGGCCAGGGTATTAGGGTGGCCGAGGACGGTCATCGCGAGCGAGTCACCTACTAGCAGGAGGTCGATGCCGGCTTCGTCGGCGAGGCGGGCTGTGGGGTAGTCGACGGCCGTGAGGGCGGTGATCTTGCGGCCGTCGCGCTTGCACTCGGCGAGGGTGTGCACGGTGACTTTGGCGCGCGGCTTGCCCTGCCACGAGGGTGAGGGCAGGCGGTCTGCGGTGACGCTCATTTTGTGGCCTCCAGTGCCGCTCCGGCGGGAGGCCGGATGCAGTCTGTTTGCTGAGGGTGAGTATACCGGTTGTCAGAACAGGCAGTGAGCTGGAGCTGCGGGGCCAGGCTGCTACTTACTGCAACAGAAATCTTCGCTCTAATCCTCACAGCCGCATCAGTCCTGCAGAAAGGCGTCTAAGTTTCGGTCCCTCGAAGTCGCATCGTCCGTAGCCCGGTCAGAGCGAAC
>CAXTGN010000815.1:0-2353 GCA_964243455.1 uncultured Acidobacteriaceae bacterium | reverse complement strand
CCAGTGAGAGCGCAACCCCACGGAGACGAGGCACGGCCTGCGATACGCCGGCGCGGTAAAGGTACTGGTCTGTGACAGACATCACGCCCTGCCCGGGTTGCGAGCGAAAGGTCTTCACCCCATTGGTGTCGAGTGGATTGAAGAGATAGCTGGCCTGGCCGTAGGCCGAAGCCGTGTGCCAGAGGCGCTGGTAGCCCTGTGTGCCCAGGGCAAAGCCCCATCCGCCGTCGCCCGGTTGCAGCGACTGGTCGGCCGTGGCTTTGATGGTCTGCCCGTTGTAGAGCGCGGAGCCGGTTGCGTTGTTGATGCCGGTGGGAGTCTTGAGCTGCAGGCTAACGGCGACATCGCCCCCACCTTCAGTGGGCGGCCGGAAGATCCAGGTTTGCGCGCCGACGAGCATGTCGCCGAGACCGCTGACCTGAAAGACGCCAACCGGCGCGTAGATCTGGTTGCGTGTGCCGTTGAAGACGGGCACATCCGCCAGGAGGCTCCAGCGCGGCGAAAGCCGGTACTCTAGGCCGACGTCGAAGATGTTCTGGTGGTTCTCAACCGCGGTGGGACGGGCGATCTCTTCGCTTCCCTGGAAGTACTTGTCCGAGTTGAAGACTCGGTAGCCGATGTTCACGGTGAGGTTGTGCATGGAAAAGCGGTCGTCGGCATGACCGGTGTCTTCTGTAACGAGTTCGCTGATGGCGCGCTGGTTGGTATGGGCGGCCACGCAGCCTTGCGCAAGGGCATGGCTGGTGGAGAGAGCGGCGATCGAGGCCCCTGTAGCAAAGACGGACAGGGCGCGGCGCGTAACTGGCAAAGTGAGCATGAGGTCTCCGAAAGTGAGCCCTAACCGGTGGACGCCGGCAGAGCCAAAGGGCCCGTATTTCAAGTGCGCCCACGCTACCGGAGAGCGTTTGCCGTTGTCTTCGATCTTTGGGTGGAGAAATGGCTCAACCCGCACGGTGGTCATCGCACTTTGGGGACATGGCTTCCGTGGGGGGCAAAGTCTAGAATCCACCCATGGCTGAGGGTTTTGCATTCGCCGAGCGCGTCCGGTTTGAGCCGGAGGAGGCGGAAGCCGTTCTGCGGGGCGTGCCTGCGCGCGCAGGGATCTTTGCGCTGCGGGGCGAGCGGGAGACGGACCAGCCGTACCTGATGCGCGCAGCCGATCTGCGGCGGCGCTTGCGGCGCCTGCTGCTGCCGCCGGAGACGGTGGATGCCGAAGGCAAGCCGATTCTGTCGAAGCGGCTGAACCTGCGGGACCGGGTGCGGTGGATCGAGTGGTCGCTTACGGGGTCGGAGTTTGAGTCGGTGCTGCTGCTGTACCGCGCCACCCATGCGCTGTTCGGCGAGGCGGAGGCTCGGAGACGTCTGCGGCTGCATTGCCCCTACTTCTTGCGTGTCACGATGGGGCACGACCATCCGCGGATCTTTGTGTCGAACAAGCTGAGCCGGCGGGCGCTGCGCGAAAGCTTTGGGCCGTTTGCCACGCGCGCGGCCGCTGAGCGCGTAGCGGAAGCCGTGGGCGAGCAATTCAAGGTGCGGCGGTGTTACGAGGATCTCCTGGTGCATCCGGAGCACCCCGGGTGCGTGTACGGCGAGATGGGGCGGTGCCTGGCGCCGTGCAAGGTGGCAGTGACGGCGGACGAGTACCGGGCTGAAGCAGAGCGGGTGTTTGCCTACCTGCGAACTCGCGGAGAAAGTCTGTTGGCGGAGATCGCGGCCAAGCGGGACCAAGCCAGCGAAGCGATGGACTTTGAGGGTGCGGCGGCGCTGCATCGGCAATGGGAGAAGGTACGGTCGGTCGCGCAAGGGGCGGACCCGCTGGTGCGCGCGGCCAACGAGGTGCGCGCCCTGGTAGTGCAGGCGGCAGCCCCCCTTAGGGAGGCCGATGCGGGAAACGTTCCGGAGGCAGCGGTGTTTCTGCTCGAGGATGGATGGCTGGTCGGGCCGGAGCGACTGTCTACGCTGGGCGTGAGAGCCGTGCGGGAGCAGACTGCTGTGGGATCTTCGCTGTTTGCGCAGCCACTGATGTTGAGCGCCGTTCCGGAGGGTGGCGGGGAGGGTGACGCGACGGTGTCTCCGGAGGAGCGTGCGCGCGGTGTGCTGGATTGCTTGGAAGCGAAGGTCGGGCAGATGGGTGAGCCTGAGCCCTCGATACGGGGCGACGCCCTGGCGTTGTTCAAGCGCTGGTATTACCGGCCGGAGAAGCAGCGGACGGGTGAGGTGCTGCTGCCGAACGAGAATGGGAGCTGGCCGGTGCGGAGGCTGCTGAATGCGGCGGCACGCGCCGTGCTGGGGCCACCGACGGAGCTGCCCCCGGTGGATCGGGAGGCTGCTAAAGTTCTGGCCGAAGCTGACG
>CAXTGN010000814.1:2123-2355 GCA_964243455.1 uncultured Acidobacteriaceae bacterium | reverse complement strand
TCGACGTCTTCTCCGAAGCCGAAATCGGCGGCCTCTACGCGCCCCCTGTGGTGGGCGACTCCGACACCATCCTGCTCTACGAACATGCGATCACCTGGGAAGAGGTGCGGCAGAATCTTTTCGACTACTCCTTCATCCTGCTGCGCGTGTTCCTGGCCACGCTGTGTGTCGTTCTTTGGCTTCGTAACCGAAAGGAGCAGCTGTTTCTGTGGACCGGCGTGTTCACGGTCAC
>CAXTGN010000814.1:1084-2113 GCA_964243455.1 uncultured Acidobacteriaceae bacterium | reverse complement strand
GATCGGCATCCTCCAGAACCTCTTCTTCATTCACATCTCCTACCAGGTCGCACGCTTTCTCAACCAGCCGCTGTATGTGCTGTGGAATGTTTCGCTCTGGTTCCTGCTGGTCTGGCTGCTGCAGGTGGACGATCGGCGCCGTCTGCTCCGGTGGACGAGGTTGGTGGCGTGCCTTGCGATGCTGGCCGGCTTCGCCAACGGCGCCCTTGCCCTCTTCTGGGAGCGGGCGGACAGCTGGATGCAGGCCGCCGACGCCACGCTCGCGGCCCTGATCATCGCGAGTGAGCTCTTCCCATTTGTCCTGATCCTGGTCGGCTTGCGCCGCAGGCCCGACGTGCCCCGCCTGATCGTGGCGGTCGCGGCCCTGTTCTCCCAGTTCATTCAGACCTTTGCCGATGCGAGCGCCCTCGGCAGGCGCTACACACACTCCACCCTGTATTACAACGTGATCGACAACAACAGCTTTCAGATCCAGGGCGTCGTCTTCGGCCCGCAAAAGGTCACCTCGCTCATGCTGTTTGTCGCCATCCTGTACGCGGTCTATCGCTACGTGGTGATGCAGCAGGCGCGGCGCGCCGCACTCGAACAGGAGATGGAAAGCGCACGCGAGGTGCAGCGCCTCCTGATCCCGGAAACCCTGCCTTCGCTGGAGGGCTACGCCATCACGAGCGCCTATGCGCCGGCCCAGGAGGTCGGCGGCGACTTCTTTCAGATCATCAGCAACCCCGACGGCTCGACCACAGTCGCCATCGGCGATGTCAGCGGCAAGGGCTTGAAGGCCGCCATGAATGTCTCCATGATTCTGGGCGCGATGCGGGCCCACGCCGCGTGCACCTCCAGCCCGTCGGCCATCATGGAAGGCCTGAACCACTCGCTGGCCGGACAAATGCACGGCGGCTTCGCTACCGGCATCATCCTCAGGCTTGATCCGGAAGGTACGGTCACCCTCGCCAACGCGGGACATCTGCCGCCGTTTCTTAACGGCAGTGAGCTCGCCCTCGAGCCCTCGCTGCCCCTGGGCATCTCGAG
>CAXTGN010000814.1:280-1074 GCA_964243455.1 uncultured Acidobacteriaceae bacterium | reverse complement strand
ATGGTGAGCTGTACGGCTTTGAGCGCTTGCACCGCCTGTTTGCGGCGCGGCCTACGGCTGCCGAGGCCAGCCAGGCAGCGCTTACCTTTGGGCAGGAAGATGACATCACGGTCCTCATCCTCACCCGCCTCGCGACGGGGGAAGAGTCCACCACCACGGTGGTCGTGCCGGCCCTCGAGGAGCAAATTGAGCTGGCCGCCTGATCTATCGATCAGGCGGCCAGCTCGTCGGACAGCCTTCCAACTTCGTCCTGCCTGCCCCTACTGCGTGGGCAGGCCGGTAACGGTGAACCGTTCTGTCACCGGGTTCGCGGTTCCGTAGTTGGTCTGGGCCGGGTACCTGACGACGAGGCTGTGGCTGCCCACCGCGGGATTCGGGAAGGTTACGGTGGCACGCCCCGCACCCAACGGCAGCGCCACCGGCGAGCCTCCATCGAGCGCGTACGTGATGGAGCCCTGTGCTGGACCAATCAGCGAATCTGCCTTGACCGCGCACGCAAAAACCGATCCCGCCACGATCTGCGCCTTGGAGCACGAAAGCGTCAGGCCCACAGGCGTCGGCAGCACATTCAGCGTCGCCGGCGCGGAAAGGCCGGCCGGGTTGAAGCTGTCGCCCCCGTAGGACACATACAGCTGATGTGTTCCGGCCGAAAGTCCCACGCCCACCAGTGAAAGCACCACGCTGTTGTTGAGCTTGAACGTCGCGAGCGTGTTGCATGATCCTGACCGTACCGGAAGGAACGTGACCATGAATGTTTGCAAGACGAACCACGACCCCGGTTCCAAGCGGATAGA
>CAXTGN010000814.1:0-270 GCA_964243455.1 uncultured Acidobacteriaceae bacterium | reverse complement strand
CGTGGATGGAATCAGGTTGAAGCTGATCTGGGTATCCAGGCTCACCGTGAAGGCGACAGACTGGGAGGTCTTGTTGCCCGCGGCATCCACCGCCACCACGGTGAAGGTCTGGTTTCCCGCCGAGTTCGTCGGAACACTCGCCGTAAGCGTGCCGGTTGTCAGGGTTCCCGGGGCGAAGGTTTGGCTGCCACAACGAACCACACCGGAGCGGTCGTCGCTGCAGGCGTAGGTCGCGGTTACCACCTGCCCCTGGTAGTAAGGGCCGGCCGG
>CAXTGN010000813.1:0-2359 GCA_964243455.1 uncultured Acidobacteriaceae bacterium | reverse complement strand
CTCGAGGCGAACGGCATCACGAGCCATGTCGTCGATCCAGCTTCGATTGCCACGCCCCGACGTCGGCGCAGGGCCAAGAGCGATGCCATCGACGGTGAGACATTGTTGCGAACGCTCCTGGCATGGGAGCGCGGGGAGCCCCGTGTCTGCGCGATGGTAGTTCCCCCGACGCCTGAACAGGAAGACCGCCGGCGGCTCTTGCGCGAGCGCGCCATTTTGCTCCAGGAGAGAGTGCAGCACGTCAACCGGATCAAGGGGTTGCTCGCCGGCTAGGGCATCACCGAGTACGAACCGATGCACAAGGATCGCCGGACCCGCCTCGACGAACTGACGACCGGCGATGGACGTCCGTTTCCGACGGTCTTGAAGGCGGAGCTACTGCGCGAAATCGATCGCATCGCAATCCTGTTGCGACAGATTGCCGCCGTGGAAGCAGAGCGCGACGCCGCGGTCAGGCTGGTTGCCAGGCTGGACAATCACCAGTCGCGTTGCTTACCCGGCTCAAGGCGATCGGGCCGCAGATTGGGGCGGTGGTCTACCATGAAGGGTTGCACCGGCACTTCAGCAATCGCCGGGAGGTGGCTGCCTATGCCGGCCTGGCGCCGACATCCTGGCGCAGCGGCACGATCGACGTGAGCAAGGGATCTCGAAGGCCGGCAACCGGCGCCTGCGGCACATCATGATCGAGCTTGCTTGGTTGTGGGTGCGGCACCAGCCAGACAGCGCGCTGAGCTGCTGGTTCCGCAACCGTGTCGGGGATGAGCGCGGCCGGGTGCGACGGATCGCCATCGTAGGTCCGGCCCGGCGGCTGCTGATCGCGCTCTGGCGCTACGTGAACCACGGGGAAGTGCCGGAAGGGGCGGCGCTGAAGGCGGCCTGATCGAACGCACCGCCACAAGATACCCAGCCATCGGCGAGGAGACTGGCTCCTTGCCGCATTTCAGCGGGCGGACCGCATAACGTTCTGGCTGCAAGATGCCGCGATAAAAATTGGTTCCGTCCTTCTGGGCCCGACGACCTCGAGTATGAAAAATTCTGGTGCCAGGGTAGTGTCCGCGCTCGTGGTGGAAATCGGGATCCCCTGAGGGTGTAGCTGGAGGTGGTCACCGGATCTGCTGGCTAAGGTGGAGTTGCGACACTTCAACCTGACCGGAGAACCCGATGACCGAGGACAGACTACCGCTAGCCGAGTTGCTGGCCGAAGCCGGAGACGGCGATTTCTTGCGCGACGTGGCGGAGGCTGTGGTGCAGCTGCTGATGGAGGCCGACGTGGAAGGGGTGATCGGCGCCGGACGGCACGAGCGCACGCTGGATCGCGCGACCTACCGCAACGGCTACCGGGACCGCTCGTTGGACACGCGTCTGGCCTCGCTGCAGCTCCGGATCCCCAAGCTCCGTCAGGGCAGCTACTTCCCGCCGTTCCTGGAGCCGCGGAAGCTTACGGAAAAGGCCCTGGTGGCCGTGATCCTCGGTTGAGCCGCTAAGCGGATCGACGGGATCAGCGGCGTCTCGAGCCGGCGCGTCGATGACCTGGCGCAGGCCATGGGCTGTCGGGGATCGGCAAGAGCACCGTTTCCAAGCTGTGCCGCGACATCGACGAGCGCGTGAACGCCTTCCTCGACCGCCCGCTGACCGGTGACTGGCCGTATCTGTGGCTGGATGCGACCTACCTCAAGCAGCGCGAGGGCGGCCGCATCGTCTCGGTGGCGGCCATAGTCGCCGTGGCTGTGAACACCGACGGCAAGCGCGAGGTCGTCGGCCTGCACATCGGCCCGTCGGAGGCAGAGACCTTCTGGTCGACGTTCCTGAAGGGCCTGCTACGGCGCGGTCTGCACGGCGTGAAGCTGGTGATCTCGGATGCGCACGAGGGGCTGAAGTCGGCGATCCGCCGGACGTTCAGCGCGTCCTGGCAGTGCTGCCGCGTGCACTGGATGCGCAACGCCCTGTCCTACGTCCCGAATGCCCAGCAGAGCATGGCCGCCGCCGCACTGCGTCAGGCATTCATCCAACCCGACCGTGCCTCTGCCAGCCAGGCGCTGCGCCATGTCGCCGACCAGCTGCGCGACACGTGGCCCAAGCTCGGGACGTTCATCGACGACAGCGAGACCGACGTGCTGGCGCACATGGACTTCCCGACCTAGCACCGCACCCGGATCCACTCCACGAATTCGCTGGAGCGCCTGAACAAAGAGGTGAAGCGCCGTGCCGACGTCGTCGGGATCTTCCCGAACGAGGGCTCCATCATCCGCCTGATCGGCGCCGTGCTGCTCGAGGCCAACGATGAGTGGCAGACCCAGCACCGCTACATGCAGACCGAACGGCATTGTCACGTTAACTGGTAGAGCTTCAGCGAGGGCTG
>CAXTGN010000812.1:0-2360 GCA_964243455.1 uncultured Acidobacteriaceae bacterium | reverse complement strand
CCGATTCCCTGCTCTGCCGGATGATGGGCTGGAAGGTGGTGGGAGCGACGTTATAGTCCGCACCGGGCAGGGGCAGCTCGGCGGGCTGCGGGCTGGCGTGGAAGTATTCGGCGAGCTTCTGCTTGTCGCTGCGACGGACGTACCGGCCACACATCAGTTCAACCCTCAGCTATTCAGGGTATCGAGCGGTGGGCTCCCGTGTATACAGCCTTATGGTGTTCCAGCCTGCTAGCGTGCTAGCCGTTTAGTACTCACCTTTGTACCAACAGCCGGTTCAAGCTCTACCCGTGCCAGGAACAACCGTTCATAGCTGAGGAAGCATTTCGTGTCGTTGTATAGATCAGCCGCAGGGCCACAATCAGGGTCTTCTGCAACCGTTTGACGGTACCTTTGGTAGGCATCGTCGTCCGGAAAGCTGAACAGGGCGATCGCAACGTCCGCAGGACCTTCGGTTCCTACTTGAGAAAAGCTGATTCGGGCTCCATCCGGAATGGGACGGGGCACGAAATACCCGTGATGGATCCCGCCATGACGCTCGATCAGATCCACCCACGCATGCGCGTAGGCCTCAAACTCGGGCAGCTTTGTCATATCGAGCTTGTAACGGACTTCACAGGTTACTGATCGTTTTTCCTGCATAGGCTCCCAGAGAAAGCGAATGTGCTCTCAGGCGTAGCGGTTTAGCCTTTCAGCCTGCTAGACCACTAGGCCGTTGTGCGCTTTGTTCCGTTGACCATTGTTTTAGGACGACCTGTTCCTGGGCGGCGTCGAGGTACTCATGCCACTTCGAGGTGTTCCCTTGCAAGACGCCGAAGGTGGACATGCAGTCTCGGGCCGTGTCGGCCAAAGGGCGCGTCTTCCACCCGACGTTGAACGCCTTTGCGCTGCTGATCTGAAAGATGTTGCGCAGCTGCGGTTCAGGACGCCAGAACGGAAAATTGGCAGCGTACATCTGCAGCTCGTAATCGGTCTTGAGCCCATGGCTGGTCAAAAAGGCCTGAGGGATCCAGATGAACTCTGCTCTGGACTGTGTGATTGCGTTGCACTGCTGAAGGAAGCTGCGGAAGCTCATAGGCGATCCGGTCAGATTCCAGGCCCCCAAGCGGCGCTTGTCTACGCAAGCGGCAAGAAAGCTGCTACATCTTTTACGTCAACAAGCTCGACGGCATCACTGCCATCACCAGGTCCGATGTGCTGTCCTCCACTGCGCGCCCGCATGAGCCAGGTCAGCAGATCGGGACCTCCATCGCGATCTCCCTTGATGGGACCCGGACGTACCAGGGTCAGCTTGGCCCTGCCGAACGCTGGAGACGACGTTCGCTTTCAGCTTTGTTAATGCCATACGCCTCACCGACAGACCCCCGCGGACGAATAGGCGAACTCTCATCCATCTTCAGCCGTATCAGCACCCCGACACAGTAACACTCAACTCGGCCATGAATCGCCGCAATCAGGAGCGCGAGGCGCACCGGATGGCGGCCCAACCTACTCAGGATTGGCACACTAATTGGCACACTCCTGAGTACGTGCAGTGAAAACCCCCCGTCATTCATGCGTTTTCGCGCTTGGATGACATCGACTCTTAATCGACAGGTTGAAGGTTCGATTCCTTCCGCGTCCACCAAACTCTCCATAAATCAGCCAAATACTACAAATGGCGGCGCGCGGTCGCTGGCGGTCTAGGCCTCATCGTTGTCAGCGTGACTCATGCTCTACCTGCGTCCGTCACACTTCGATCCCACTGACGCCGCCGCTCCTACGCCGCCAGTTCGCCGACTGCGTCACCTGCGGACACCGCCGTGAGCGGATCCACCTGCTGTACGAGCAGGGCGAGCCGGTGTGCTCGGAGTTCTGCCGGGATGGGTGGCTGGACCACCTGCGGGATGGGCAGGCATGGTGACCTGCCACAGTCTTGCAGCTCCATGTCTCAGCGCGGGAGGGCGGCAATGAGAGCGCGCCTGGCCGAAACTATCGTTGGTTCAGCATAGGCGCGAGCTTCGGGAGTTAGCAGCGCGTCGGAAGTCGGAGCGTGCCGCTTGATCCCGGACCGGATCAGGCTTTACGGGGCGCAGTACCCAAAAGGAGATTAGTACTTTGATACGTGTACCGTGACGCATTACACTAGTTACACGGTCAAGTCGTTCAAGCACGCTGGGTTGGAGAAGCTCTACAAGACCGGCTCCAAAGCTGGCATCCAGCCGGCGCACGCGAACAAACTTCAAGTTCTCCTCACCGCTCTCGATCAAGCGGCTAAGCCAGAGGACATGAACCCCCCCGGCTGGCGCTGGCATGCTCTCGGGGCCGACGAATCGGCCATTGGTCCGTGAGGGTCAACGCTAATTTGAGAATCACCTTCAGCT
>CAXTGN010000811.1:0-2360 GCA_964243455.1 uncultured Acidobacteriaceae bacterium | reverse complement strand
TCATCGCTCCACCTTCTCAGGAGTTGGAGCCTCCGGCAAACCCGGCGCGGTTCAGCTGCAGCCGCCCCATTCGGCCAGGCGAGTAACCAGTTTACCAACAGTCATGTCGGGCAGGTTGGAGGACAGCAGCACGGCGTTTGGCGCCCACTTTGCCTGAAGCTGCAAGCCAGCCTCGGCGGTAGACGCCGACAGGACAGCCCACCCATGCCGTCGCAACCCGCGCGACAAGGCTGTAGCCACGGCCTCGTCAGGTTCGATGAGCAGCAGCCGCGGCGATGCGGCTGGGCTGGTCAACGCGCCCTGGACAGGCTGGGCGTAGCCGAAGCAAGGCAACAGCAGACAGTCACATGAGTTCAACCATAGGTTAATACTCATGTCATTTTCGATCAATGTTACAAGAGTGTGTTAATACGAGTTTCCCTGATGCCCGTAGAAGGTGATCCGCGCAACAGTCATCGATTGGTGATGGGGCATCCTGGAGGAGCTGCCTCTGCGTAGGCGTAGGACGCGGCGGAGGCCGGCGGGATGCCAGGTGTCGGAGCCGGATGGGGCGGGGATGCCGCAGGCGATCAGAGCGGCGGCGAGCTGGTGCAGCGGTGTGGCGCCTGCTGCTTGTGCCTGCATTACCGACTCAAGTGCCCGGCCCGCGCCGTCCCGGTGTCCCGTCGCGGCCGGCGTCACGGCGCTACCTAGCCTGCGCGGCCTGGACCGCTGACGGCACGACGCTGTCGCAGGCCCGCAGCCAGTACCCGAGGCCCCGGACACTCTGGATCAGCATGCCGCCGTCCTCATCGGGGGGCAGCTTCTGGCGTAGATTGAAGACGAGCTGGTCTACGCTGCGATCGTCGGCACGCCACGGCCGCCGCAGCGCCGTCTTGGACAGCATATCCCGCGAGACGGTAGCACCAACCGCGCGGGCCAGCACCTCCACGATGGTGAACTCGGCCGAGGTCAGGGCCAGGCGCCGCCCATACAGGTCGTGGACCACGCGGCGTGGTAGGTCGATGTAGATGGACCCGACTTTCAGGATGTGGGATGCTAGGATGAAAGTCTCCTGCTGGCTGGACGGCTTGGGCGGGCTGACGCGCCGGTGTACGGCGCGGATGCGGGCGACCATCTCGCGCATGCTCATCGGCTTGGCGATGTAGTCGTCCGCGCCGAGTTCGAGGCCGACAACCCGGTCCGCCTCCTCTCCACTGCCGGAAACTACGACCACCCCGCAGTTGCGCTGCTCCATGAAGCGGCTGATCAGGGTTAGGCCGCTCATGTCGGGCAGCGAGAGGTCGACGAGCACGACGTGCGGCTTGAACTTGTCCATCAGCGCCAGGCCGAGTGCGCCCGTGGCGGCCCAGGCCGCCGGCATGCCGACCCGTTCGACCCCACGCATAAAGGCACGGGCCACTGCCTGGTCGTCCTCGATGACCAGCACGCGCGGGCTGTGCCCCTGCGGCGGCGTCGCGCCCTCCGGCTTGTGCAACCTAATCTCTCCTTCACCCCGGGACTTGGCTGGGCCGCATCCCGGAAACAGCGTGGCCGCGAAGCGTCAGGCTTCATAGCTGAAGGACATACCTGGGCTCTCCCGAACCGGATGCGTCAAAGAGTGTCGAGAACGGTTAACGTAATGTCAAAGCGACGTTCCGCCGCAATGGCGAAAGTATAGCGATGCTCGACTGAATGAAGTTTCTACCCTCCTATCTAACTCGCACAATCAAGCTTTACTAAGAAAAGCGTTAGCCTGTCCTCCTTGTTGATGAGGACTTGCCAATACGGACCACCGTTCCGGCGGAGCTTGCTCACGTCCTGGAAGACCTTATGGGGATAACGATTATGCTGGATGAGCAAGTTTCTGGACGGGCGCTACAAACTCGTGAGCACTAGGCCGAAGGCGACTGCGGCTACAGCAGCCAGCGTGGTGCATGGATCAGGAATGTGGGCGCAGTGACCCCAGCCCTGTGTGGGGTTAGGCGACGCGGACGTAGCTTGGTCGTCCCAGGTCCTGCATGCGGTTGAGCGCGTAGACGGCAACCGCCACCTTGGTCGCCCGGCGCTCGTCCGAGTGCGCGCGCAACTCGTCGCCGATCACCTGCTTCCACCTGTTCATGGCGGCTTCGACCCGAGCGCGCTTGTTGTATCCAGATGCGCTCTGCCACTTCATGCGCCCGCGCCGGGCAATGTGCTGGAGGTGGCCGTCCCGCTGCGTGGGCGCGCTCTCAGCCGTGTCGCTCGGCACCGCGTTGGCGCGTGGCGGGACGACAACGGCCGCTTCGGGATGGCGCTCGGCAACCCCGGCGTAGACGCGGTCCTGGTCGTACGCGCCGTCGGCGGTGAACGACGCCAAGGGCTCTGGTACTTGATCGAGC
>CAXTGN010000810.1:1766-2362 GCA_964243455.1 uncultured Acidobacteriaceae bacterium | reverse complement strand
CCAAACTACAAGGACCCCTATCGCCTCGTCCTTGCAATAATCGCCTTTTCCTGCTTAATGGTAGCGGTCGTGGCTACCTCATTCAGTATTCTTACGCTTAGTGGTGATCCGAAGTTCGCATTTTGGAGTTCCTTCCTCGTAATTTTGTGGGCGCAGTTCGACCTAGCGTATGCGTGGGACAATCCTTTTACGACGCCCTATGACGTGCCGTCCCTGATGTTTTTCGCTATTGCCGTTTCTCTCGTGCTGCGGCGAATCTGGTGGGCCTACTACCCTACCTTCGTGCTAGCAGTGTTAAATCGAGAGGCTGCCTGCTTCATTACCCTATTTTTCGCGGTATGGGAGTGGTTCCGTCTCGCTGATGAAGGTCAAAGTTTGAAGTCGCGGATGCGGTGGATAATACCGCATGCGATATGTCAGGCGGCGATCTGGATTGCAATCAAGATCCTGCTCGCACGAACCTTCTCGCACAACCCGGTAGAAGAAGGCGGTGTCGCAAACGGCTTGTTCATTACCCACTTTGGCTACAATGTTCGTGAGTTGCTTAAGCCTCAACAGTGGCCGTTGCTCGCGAGTATATGTGGCTTCTCGCTACC
>CAXTGN010000810.1:0-1756 GCA_964243455.1 uncultured Acidobacteriaceae bacterium | reverse complement strand
CCGTTTCTTTGGCTGCAGCGTCGGTGGATCGGCGTCAAAGGTTTGGAACGTGCGATCATCGTTATCCTGCCACTATCATTTACTGGGCTGATGATTGTGGGCCGGATCGTGGAGATCCGCATTTTCTCTGACTGGATTGCCCTCGTAGTGCCGGCGGTCGCCATGATCCTCCGAAACCGTTTTCAGCTTGTTCAGGTGACAGAAAATGATCAACGTGGCGTCGCGTCACTCAAGGCGGCCGCTGGTTTTGGCCGGGCCGCCTCGAGGTAGCAGTTAGGCGCTTCGACAGTCAGATCGGTCCTGAGGAGCTAGGTCAGGTTGTCTCTTGGAGGCACCGCTCCAGGATGCGACGTGGAGTGAAAGGCGACCTCCAGGCGGTGTGGTCAGCAGAATTTGCTAGAGCGTGCTTGAGAGATGCTTTCACATGATGCGGTCAGCCAGAAAGCCACTACTGATGCCAGAGCGTAGTCGACAGCCGCCTGAAGCTTGCGGATGACCCGGCTGCCACGCTTACGCCGGCATTTGGCGCGGCGTTACCGATCTGGCTTCCGGCCTGAGGGTATACCAGGAGCGCGTTTCCGCCGTCGTTGTAGATGACGATCGCATCTCCCACCGGAACCGCACCCAGCACTGCGCCGGTTCCAGGAGCAACGCCGGTGAAGCGGTTGGTTGAGCTCGTGACCTTGAACGCGCTCCCTTGGGTGTTGCCGGCCGCGGTCAAGCCGGTTGCGGCACCGGTGGCACCGGCGTTGGCGCCGGGGTCGAGGTCGACGTAGACGGTGGCGGTACCCGCGCCGGAATAGCCGACCGCGGTGCCGATCGCATTTGCCTGGTCGAGGCCGCCGGCTACGCCGTTGCTCGTCGCGAAGACGGGTTGACCGCCGGCGATCGGCTGGGTGGTATCAGCCTTCGCGAGGCTTGCGAAATCGGCCGCCGTGATCACTGCCACGGTCCCATTTTGACTGGCAGGAGCGGCCGTGATGCCGGCAAAACTCTTTCCGTCTAGGTAGGGCACGACAAGGAACGAACCGGTATCATAGACGGGCAGGTTGGCTGCGACGGCTACGCCGGCACGACGGAAGACTCCGCTGCCCCACGGCGTCTGGAACGTGTTGTTGTTCATGCTCCCGGCCGCCTTGATCGGCCAGACCGTCGTGGTTGCGTTGGAGACGAAGGCGGAGTCGTTTATCCAGACGTTGCCGGTGCTTCGGTCGCTGGTTTCGACGATCGCGTCCGCGACGGAGCCATATGACGTCCAGCACGTCCCCAACATGGTGTTGGACTGGAACTCGTTCACGTAGATGACCGCAGGTGCCCTCGACACACTCCCCGATCCGTTCGGCATCGCGTAGTTCGTCTGGGATCCGACGTCCGAAGGGCCGCCGTTGATGAAGACGTTCCTGATGACGGCGCCCTTTCCACCGGATCCGTAGATCCAGCCATTGCCGATCGCCTCGATGTAGACGTTCGTCAGGGTGCTGTTCGTGAGAATGTTGTTCAGGCCGTTGCTCACGTTGCCGGTATTCGTCTCGTAGTAGAGGCCGTAGGGCCCGAAGCCGGTATGCACGTTGCTGACCAAGGATGCGTCGATCTGGTTCGTCGTCGCGACGCCGATGGACGCCATGGTGTTGCCGACGAGGGTGGAATCCTCGATGACCTGGTTTCCGATCGTCGAGGAGTACGGGGCGAAGTAGATCCCATATCCGTTGTTGGACAGGGTGACGTCACGAACCGCCCAGTGATCCTTCACACCATT
>CAXTGN010000809.1:0-2363 GCA_964243455.1 uncultured Acidobacteriaceae bacterium | reverse complement strand
CTCGCCCAAAATGCGCTTGTCGCGCCTCTGTAGCCGCGAGAGCTCACGCCTACCATCACGGGTCTCACGCTCGATCAGCGCGTCCATGGCGTCGGCAGTGGCTGCTTTTGTTATCGATGGGACTTCGTTCGCCTCGGCGGATGCCGAGGCGTTAGTCTTCTTGGTAGCCATGTAGTTCCCCTCCGGAACTGCGTTGGTTAGCCCCACGCTGAGTGTTCGCTGCACTCGTGTGGGGCGCTTTCGATTATGGTCGGAACAACACCGTGGGTCAGTTGTATCGTTACCTCTGAGTCGATGTCAACATTATAGGTGTGTAATATAGTGATACCAATGTCGCAAGTGAGGAGACAATGCTAAAGAAAGCAGCAAAGAAGGCGCTGGCAAGACCCGGGACAGCCCAAACGATCGATACCGAAAGCACCATTGTGCCAATGTCGATACGGCTGTCTCGGCCTCTTTATGAGGAGCTCAGAACTCTTGCGTTCGAGAGGCGCCGCTCTATGAACGAGTACATCTCTCGAGGTGTCGAGATGGTTCTGAAGGCAGAAGGACGAGGACGATGAGCATGCAAGAGCCAGATATGATAACTACTTCCGCCAAGCATGTTCCACGTTACTAATTATCGGCCCCTACTACAGTCCCGCTCAGCGGTAATAGTTTCTTCCCTAGACTTATCAGAAGATTCCGAACACTTTACGACGCTTCCGCTTGACGGTGAATGGCTCGTGGCGACTCGGATCGAAGGGGCAGTCGTCACCGGCCACGGCTACGTTTTCCGTTAAGCAGCCAATTCCATAAGACACGTACCTGTAGTCGTCCTTTACATCAGCATCCGTGGAGTTAACCGTAGAGGCCTCATAGTGAGTCCACTCGTGGCTAAGTGTGTCCGTAAGATCTCTCACGAGACCAGTCCCCCTCTCGCCAGAGTCACACCCTTCCCTCTCATCGGTACGGTCCAAGTAAACAGCCGGGATAACAGTCTGGTCATATACGGTGGCCGCACACTCTCCCGCTGTCGATGCGACGGCGATCTGCATGATTACTGGTTGTGAAGTGAGCTTTCCATACAGGTCCGATCCGGCAATGATGTCGTTGGAGCCGTTAAGAATGAGTTCTGGGATGCCTTGCATCTTGTTATAGAACTCCTGTGAGGAAAGAACCGCTTGGTACCTTCGCGCTGCAGCGCAGACATACTCCTTCTGTAAAGGAGTCCACTCTAAGGTCGGCTCGCGGTTGTATTGACGTATGAAATGAATCTCAACGGGCACTTCTTTTCGCAGCGTCCAAGGTGCCATTGGATCTATGGGGCCAGCATCCGCGGGATCACCCGTGATTGTCGCGCAATCTGAAGCTGTCGGGACGTGAATCTGAGGGTTGGTAGCAGAACCAGCGACATTGTTGCCAACAACTAAATACGACGAGAGTGCGAGGAAAACCAAAGAGAGTTTCACCGTGACCTCCGTATTCACATTTCATTGCTTAGGGTTGCCGTCTCGGGCGGTAAAGGCTTCCGGACGAGTTGGGGTCGAGATGCTTGTAGGTCTTGCCGAGGATCATAAACGAATGCCGCACAGGCGGGTGTCTCGCCAGTTCGCCTGTAACTAGCGCTGGGAATCTAGATTGGCGCAGCTCTTGCCATTACGCCGAGCGTCGTGATGTGGAGCCGGCTCCCACTCTTCAGGAAGCACGCGAAGTTCCCAGCGTAACTCTCCGTCGGCTCCCCGCCGCCTCCCAACAGTGGCGCTGAATACGTGCGCCGGATGCGTTCCCTCGAAGAGCGTATCCGCCCCCCGGAGCGCCTTGGACGCATACCCAGCAATGATTGCGAGGTACTCGCGCGGATCTTCCTCCAGTGCGCGAGCCAAGGCCTGGACCGCCGGATGGGTTCTCCGCTGCAGGTGAAGGCCGAGATCTGCGTCTGCGTTCCGGAAGCGCTCCGGATACAGCAATCGTTCCACGAGAGAACCATCATCGTTGTCGCCGCGACTTTTGAGCCGGCGAAGGTACGAAGCGCGCGACTCCGCTTCCGTCACAAGCCGCACGGCCTCGGTGTTGAACGCCGCCAAGTCCCACTCTTTCCCTGCACTCCGCGCACGCATAAATTCAACCCCGGCACGCACAAGTCGGTCACGAGATGACGGGCTAGCATCCCGAAAGACGCCTATATCCGTCACCGTGCCACCCGCCAAGATGGTTTCGATGAGCTCCTTCGCTGTTTCCGTCAGGCCGCCATCCGGCAAGAAATAAGCCGCGCGCTTGCGGGAATCAACCAGGCCACCCGCGCTCAGAACCGAGGCTATGTCCTTCGGACGACGCCGCATGAATTCCCGCACCGTGTAGCCCTCCGGAAGTTCTGAGACCAT
>CAXTGN010000808.1:0-2365 GCA_964243455.1 uncultured Acidobacteriaceae bacterium | reverse complement strand
GCCGCGAGTTCCGCGACCAGGCGGCGTCTTCGGCAACGAAGTAGATCTAGTTGTTGAGGGATTCAGCAGCGAGAGCGATAATGTCCGCAACCTCTTGCGGCTGTGACATGAAGGGCGCATGACTGGACGGCACGGAACGCACCGTGGCCCTCATGCGTTGGGCAAGCTGCTTCTGTGCATCCGGGGGAATCATCTGATCCTCCGTGCAGACCAGGTACCAGGACGGGATTGTCTTCCATGCCACCGACTTCTCGGGGTCGGCGAAGCTTTGCACGCTCAGCGGCCGTTGAACCGCCGCCATGACGGCAGCTTCGTCGTTGGTAACGTCTGCCGCGAACGCCTTATGGAATTTCTCGCGGTTGATCCACAGAAAACCGCTCTGATCGGGCTCGACAGCTGCGGATCCAGCAGAAGGGGGCCCTTGCTCTGCAAGCGAATCCAGGCTTTCCCCTTCGTCTAAACCAAACGCGGTGATATAGACCAGTGCTTTCACCTGCGGAGTCTCCGTCGCGGCTCCTGTGATCACGGCTCCTCCATAGGAGTGACCCACCAGAACCGTAGGATTCGGGCAGGCAGAGAGCAGCCGTCGTGTGACAGCGATATCGTCTTCGAGAGACGTCAGTGGAATCTGCGCGGCAGTCACCTTGTAGCCCTTGGACTGCAGCAGGAGGATGACCTTGCTCCAGCAAGAACCATCGGCCCAGGCGCCATGCACCAACATGATGTTTACGTCCTTCTGCATATAATCTCCATTTGCCTCTTTTGCGTGTGTATAGGTGAGTGTGAGAACGGAACTATGCGGCCAATGTTCTGTCGTAGGCCGGATAGTCTGTGTAGCCAAGAGCGTCGAACGTGTAGAAGGTGTCCCGGTTGTAAGAAGCTAGTGGAAGCTTTTCTTTAATCCGGCGGGGCAGATCGGGATTGGATACGAAGTATCGGCCAAACGCCACGGCATCGACGGTTCCTGCTTTGACAGCCGCTTCCGCAGTCTCGGGTTCAAATCCACCTGCGGAGATCAGCTTGCCTTTGAAGATCGGCCGCAACCACTCCGCGCCAACGGGGCCCTGATCGGGACGGACGAGGTAACTGCCAGCAATGCGCGGCTCGATCAGGCTTAGATACGAAAGGCGACATTGATTGAGATGGCTCGCCACATAGGAGAACAGGGCCTTAGGATCGCTGTCGGAGATTCCATTCCATGTTCCGCCTGGAGCAAGGCGTACGGCGACGCGGTCAGGCCCCCAGACCGAGATCAAAGCGCTGACGATCTCCGATAAGAAGCGGGTTCGGTTCTCGATCGATCCGCCGTACTCATCTGCACGTTGATTACTTCCGTTCTGGAGGAACTGGTCCACCAGATACCCATTCGCCGCGTGTAACTCCACGCCTTCGAACCCGGCATCCATGGCGCGCTCCGCTGAGCGACGATAATCCTGCACGATGCCGGCGATCTCCTGCACCGTAAGTGCACGATGCGGTGATGGCTGAACCCACCCGCCCGGGATGGAAACAAGGTGACTCGGGTGCTGCCAGTAATGTGGGTTCACGGAAGCCGAGACGGGTATTGCTCCTCCCGTCATTGCGGTGTGCGAGGAACGTCCTGTGTGCCACAGTTGTGCGATCATGTGGCCGCCGCGTATCCGCACGGCGGCTGTAATCTTCTTCCAGCCTTCCACCTGCGCATCGGTATACAAGCCCGGTGCGCCGAGCCAGCCTCGGCTTGTCAGGGAGATATTAGTAGCTTCTGAGATGATGAGGCCGCCTTGTGAAGCTCGCTCTTCGTAATACTTCCTCATCAGGTCGCCCGGCACTGAATCAGGCTGGATGGAACGGGATCTCGTGAGTGGTGCCATGACGACTCTGTGTGCGAGCGTAAGACCACCTATGGTCTCAGGACTGAAAAGAATGTTTGCCTCAGATGGCCGCATCTGGTCCCCCTTTCCTCTGGTCTCCACCCTAGTGCCGGATCGGAATCGTCGGTAGACCCCATGCAGTCAGGAGGGAATAGCCCTTTCTACCTATCTCCATCGGGGAAGCTGAACGCAGTTCGCCGATGCATACACTTCTTCGTCAAGACTCGGGAAGGATGGCGATACGTCTCCGTAGTTCATGCCAATGCAGGCGCGATGGATTCCTCGAACTCAAGCGTGATGCCCTGGGCGGCGACGCACTCGATCAGCCGTTCCCGGTATTCGCCTATGGTGACGTCGACCCGGGAAGAAAGCCCGGGAAGCTCTGCGCCCTCCGTCTGGGTCACGTCGAAGACGTAGGCCGAACGGAAGGCGAGAAGAACGGGGCTTATGCGCACGCTCGGGTCCGGGCTCTTCTTACTGTCCTTCTTCTTGCGGGTGCCGATCATCGGGGC
>CAXTGN010000807.1:0-2366 GCA_964243455.1 uncultured Acidobacteriaceae bacterium | reverse complement strand
GGACCTTCTGTCGGCGCACTTTGTGGTGACCACGGATGACACAAACTGGCGCGGCGCCACGGACGGGTTCCGGGCGCTGGCGTCCTTTGCGCTGCCCGTGCAGCTGGGCCGGCAGTTCGACGCCATGACCGGGCAGATCGAAGGCACTGACCATCGCGGGAAGGTGAAGCTGGCGTTCACCGAATGGCTCTGGGTGCATGGGCGTGGACGCGAGCACTCACCGTCGTTCACCAACTACGCCGGCGCGCTGGTCACCGCGGGCAACTACAACATGCTGCTGCGCGAAAGCGACAAGGTTCCGGTGTCGGATATGACCGGCGTGATCGAGTTTGCAGGGATCTGGAAAAAGAAGGGGGTCGTCTACGGGACGCCAGCCTCGTATGTCTTTCGCATGTATGCCACTGCGGCGGCGGATCACCTGCTGCCGACAACGGTGGAGGGCGGCGAGTACACCGTGCATAACGGTGTTGGTCGGCTGCCGGAGATACCGCATGTTCTCTACCTGGATGTTTCGGCCGTGGCCGACAAGGACGGGAAAACGGTGACGGTGTTTGCGGTCAACCGGTCGCTGGGGCAGCCAATTGCGGCGGAGCTGGCGGTGCCGGGCGCAAGGAAGACACAGCGGGCAGAGGTGACCGAGATGGTCTCCAACGACCTTTGGGACGAGAACTCCGAGGAACGGCCGTTGGCGCTGACGCCGGTGACCCGGACGGTGGAGGCGGGCGAGCGCTTTCAGCACACGTTTCCGCCGACGAGCGTCACGAGGATCGTTTTGCAGATGGGCCGGTAGGGCTATCCCCCCGCTTCATGCAAGATCTTCAACTGTAAGAACTTAGTCCCGGATACCTGCATAGGTACAGATGCTGTTATCCGTTGATCCAGGGCTCATGTGTTCGGTTGGGAAGGGAGGTAAGTCAAGGATAGCCGATTCGATGCATTTACCCTGCAAGCGTCTCGGCACAAAAGCGAGGTTTCATTCAGGCTTGACATCGAGGCGTACGATAAAAGGTATGCAACCGATAACCGACCAGCAGCGTACCGTCCTAGAGATCCACACCAGGTTCCTGCGCGCGCGGGAACGGAGCTTGCAGCACCTGGCGCAGTCCACGCGGTGCTCGATGCGTCCCGAGGCGGAGCTGGAACTGCACAAGATCCGGGAGCAGCTAGCAGATACTTATGCCCAGATGCGTCATGACTACCCGACCGGCTATCTGGGGTCAGGCTCCCCACAGGCTTAGCCAACTCCGTTCAGGGTGTGGCGACCACTTATCGCCGAGCAGGGGCACCTCGAGTGCCGGAGCCGACTCAAGCCCGCGCCGCAGAAGCAGGCGAGTGCGGCACTGGATCAAGATCCCGCCCCTTAGTACCAGCGTCAAAGTGGCATGTCGTCGGTCAACGACAAAGCCCGGTGAGCGTCCCCGCTAGACTCGGACGACGCGTCCTGGGATCGCTCGATGAGCAGATCCAACACGCGAATCCTCCGTCCAGCAGGTGAAGCATGGCCACACTGGTGATGCCGCGTCAGAAGGTACGCACCGACGACATCTTCTTTCCCGGAATGGCGCTCCTGATTCTGGTGATCGTGGTGACCGGCTTTGCCCAGAGCTACTTCTTTGCGGGCATGGTCCGGGCGAAGCTGCCGAATGCGCTTGTGCACATCCACGGAGCGCTTTTTGTCTCCTGGATTCTGCTATTGCTTGTCCAGACGGCGCTTGTTCCGCTGCGCAGGCTGCGATGGCACATCACCCTGGGAACCCTGGGCTTTGTGATCCCTCCGCTCATGGCCGTCTTCGGCACCTTGACGCTGTTCGATTCCATTCGCCGTAACCAGGTCGGTATCCCCGCAGAGATCCTCCTCGTGGGAGACTCTGAGGAGCTGCTGCTCTTCCTGATTCTGGTTGGCTGGGCGATGATCAAGCGCCGGGACGCCGCGACGCACAAGCGCCTCATGATCCTTGGCGCGTTGGCCATTTTGGGACCCGCGATCGATCGCTGGCACTTTGGTTTGCCCGTGACGCTGAGCGTAGCCTTGGGATTGCCGATGCTGCTGGTGGGCTACGATCTCTGGCAGAGCCGAAAGGTTCACCGCTGCACAGCGATCGGCTATGCCTTGATCGCCACGTCGATTCTGACGCTGATGCCGGTTGCGCAGATGGGCGTGTGGCAGCACGTCGTGGCGTGGATACGGCGCGGGTGAAGCGACGCTTCGGCATGCAGGCGTCTTCCCGGTCGAGGTGAAGCCTTCTGCCAGTACTGAACAATCGGAACCATGTATTGACGTCCGCGTCACGGTCGAGAATACGACGGTATGTGTGGATGTTTCGCCCCTTGGTGAGAGTACGAATTAGGCGGGGAACCCGAGGGAG
>CAXTGN010000806.1:0-2369 GCA_964243455.1 uncultured Acidobacteriaceae bacterium | reverse complement strand
AGCGACGAGCGCAGCGCATGGGAGCCGCTGATGGAACCCGCGAGAGCAGCCGCGCGGCGACTCGTGGCTGCCGATCGCGTGGTGATCACGCAGGGTGGGCAGGTGGTTGATGCTTCCACTGCAAAGGGACCGATCCGTTTGCGACTGCGTTGAAGTTTTCCAGCGTTCGAAAATTTAGTTTGCGACAGCTGCACGAAGGCGATGAAAGCGGCTTCTAAGACACACATGGCCACTGCGAAGAAGACCCCAGGTAAGTCGACCGCAACGAAAAAAGGAGCCGCGAAAAAGACGGCAAGCAAGAGTGCAGCGAAAAAGACGGCAGCCAAGAAGAGCCCGGCAAAGAAGACCGCAGCGAAGTCGAGCAGCAGTGTCAACAAAGGTGTGAAGACTTCAGCGTCGACCGCAAAGAAGACGGGCGTGAAGCGCACCAACGTGACGCAATACGAGCAGCACAAGACAGCCTCGGGCAAGACGGCGCGCAAGAAGATGGAACCGCAACAGGCCAAGGCCAAGAAGGAATCGCTGATCAAACAGAAGCGTTCGACGGGCGAGGGACCGGCCTGCTGGCCGGGCTTTGAGCGCGTACCTGGCAAGGAAGCGGGCACCAAGGGCAGCTGCAAGCCCAAGCCGAATCAGACCAAGGGTGAAAAGAAAGAAGATGCACGAGAGGCCGCTGGGTCGAAGCTGCGCAAGTCAGGTGGAAACAAGGCCAAGGCGAATCATTCCCGTTAGCGGGCCGCCTCCGCCAGCGGTACACTGCGCCCCATGGATGCGGAACGTGCACGTGCCTTTCTGTTGAGCCTGCCGCATGTCGAAGAGACGATGCAGTGGGGCGATAACCTCGTGTTCTGGGTCGGCGACAAGGCAATCGGCGGCAAGATGTTCACGCTGCTCAGCCTGGACGGTGGCATGGGCTCCGTAGCGTCGTTTGCCGCAGGCGCGGAACGGGCTGCAGAGCTCGTGGAGCAGGAGGGTTTATTTCCTGCGCCGTACCTGGCCCGCGCGGGCTGGGTGGCGGCAAAGCGCTGGGATGCGTTGCGCGCGCGGGAGTGGCAGGAGCAGTTCACGCAGGCTCACGCCGTGGTCCTTGCCAAGCTGCCGGCGCGTACGCGAGCGGTGTTGTTGATGCCCGAAAAAGATCGCAGGCAGCTGATCGCGCAACGGCGTCAGCTGCTTGCCCAAAAGGCTGCGGCGAAGGCCTGACTTGACCGCAACCGGCAGACGTTACAACCTGCGGGCATCGACCTCAGGATTCATGGCCAGCAGCGGAACGAAGCTGCTGAAATACGCCGCAATCAGGGCGAGCTCCAGCACCAGCGCCACGATCGCGGCACCCACACCATGCGGCCAAAGCAGCGCGTGATACATGAGGATATTCACGATGATCGGCGCCAGCAGCGTCAGGGCGAGGGGAACAAACCGGTTGACCAGGAGCAGCAGGCCGGCGACCGTCATGATGGCGCCCACGAAGTTCATCCAGTGATGCGCAGCCAGAATACCGATCCACGTGAGCGCGTCGCCGGTTGGCAAAGGCATGGGAATGAAGTGCAGTATGTTGTTCAGCCCGAAGACGAAGAACATGAGTCCCAGTAAAATCCGGCAGACAAGAACAACGGCTTTCATGCGAGAGCTCCCTATGCGATGGCTTTTCTGTAGTGATGATCTGGAGATGAGATGAGGTGCTTCGGATCTCCGGCTCTCTTTATACGCCGCCGCCATTCCCCCTGGAAGACAGCCGCTACGATGGAGAGATGAAGCTTTCGCTTGACGGCAAGGTGGCGCTGGTCACCGGTGGATCCCGCGGCATCGGCGCCGCGACGGTGCGTTTGTTGCGTGAGGCTGGCGCGCGCGTGGTGTTCAGCTATAAATCTGCGGCGGATTGCGCGCAGAGTCTCGTGGCGGCGTGCGGCGGTGAAGGGCTGTGCCGCAGCCTGCAACAGGAACTGGCGAGTGTTGCGGACGGTGAAGCCTTGATCGGAGCGGCCGCGGCCGTCTTTGGCCGACTCGACATTCTGGTGGTGAATCATGGCATCTGGCCGCCGCACGATCAGCCTATCGCCACGATGGGTACGGAGCAGTGGCGCGAGACGCTGGGCATTAACCTCGATAGCGTGTTTGGGCTGGTGCGCGCGGGGGCACGGCAGATGCTCGGAACGCAGGCCGGTGCGGTGGAACCCGCATCTGCGGTGGGCGGCGAAGGGGTGTTCGCGCAGGAGCCTGACGCCTATGAGGGCGAACGTCGTTACGGGTTGGGCGAGGCCGCTCCGCAGACGCGCGCCGAGGCCGGGGTGGAGGCCAGTGAACTGCTGGAGGAAGCTGTGTTCAGCGACCACATCGAGTGGCCCGCGCCGGATGGCACCAGATCGCAA
>CAXTGN010000805.1:1942-2370 GCA_964243455.1 uncultured Acidobacteriaceae bacterium | reverse complement strand
GCCGCCCACGATCAGCAGGATCAGGTTGCCGAGATACTCCATCCTGTCCATGTGGCGGGTCTCTTCGCCATGGGCGAGGAGCGAGATCAGATCGCCTTTGGGCGAAGAATTAACCCGCTCGTTCCACACGTTGACGAAATAGCCCATGCACTGCAATAGCGCGGCCTTGCGCTCTTCCTTGCTGATCATCATGCCGGCCTCCTCGCTGGAAGTGGCGACGTCGGACCAAAGGGTCAGCTTGCGGCGGTCGGCCTGGGGGATGTCGAACAGCGTGGCCAGGGTCATGGCCGTGAGTTCCATCGACACCTTGTCCACCCAGTCGATCTCCTCACCGAGCGGCAGGGCGTCCAGAATCTGGCCGGCGCGCTCCCGGATCAGCGGCTCAAGCGCCTGAAGGTTGGGGCCCGAGACGATGGGGCTGACGGACT
>CAXTGN010000805.1:0-1932 GCA_964243455.1 uncultured Acidobacteriaceae bacterium | reverse complement strand
GACGGACTTCCGCTGCACGTCGTGCTTGGGCGAATCCATGGCGATGAACATCGGCAGCGGAAGGTCTTCCTGCGGATCAGCCACCGTGATCGAGCGATCGGAGGAGAAGGCCTCGTGATTGGTGTCCACCGCCATAATGTCTTCGTAGCGCGTGACCGACCAGTACGGGCCGTACTTGTGCTCCGCCTGGTAATGCACCGGTGCCTCCTGCCGGAGCCGCTCGAAATAGGCGAGCTCGGCTCCCAAGCCGAAGATCAACGGGTCGGCCGGGCTAATCCGGTCGAGCGGCAGGGACCAGGCCAGGGCTTCAGCCTCCGCGCGACTGGTCGGCCGCACCGCCGTTGTCCCGCCTGCCGCACCATCAGCCATCACACCCTCCGTCGCGGCCGGCAAGCCGCAAGTTTTGCCACCAGATCGTACTAAAATCCTTGCATAGAGCAAGGCTGTTCGGTAGTCACGCCGGCAACTCAAGAAAGATGTCCAGCCTGTCAGGCGGACGCGGGGAGGATGACTTGCGGCAGACGACCTTTGGCGGCTTTGCGCTCGCCCTGTGCCTGGGAGTTGCGCACGGCGCGCTGGCGCAGCAGGCCTCGCAGATGCCTTCGACGGCTCCCACGCCGACGCCCGATACGACGGCGACCACCACGACTGCGGTGGCGCCTCCCGCGGCCAACCAACTCACCGAGATCGTGGTCACCGCCCAGAGGCGATCGGAGAACCTCCAGAAGGTGCCGATTTCGGTGACCGCCGTCTCGGCCGCGAAGCTGACCTCCGCCAACATCACCAACACCACAGACCTCGCCGCCGTCACCCCGTCGCTGACCTTCTCGGACGTGAACGGCAACCTGGAGCCTCGCATCCGCGGCATAGGCAACAGCACGGCCGGCGCATCGGTGGAGAACTCGGTGGCGACTTACGTCGACGGCGTCTACATCGCCTCGGCCGCCGGGTCTTTGCAGGATCTAGAGAACGTGCAGCGGGTGGAAGTCCTCGACGGGCCGCAAGGCACGCTGTTCGGTCGCAACGCCACCGGCGGCCTGGTGCAGATCATCACCAAGGACCCCAAGTCCGTGCTCAGCGGCAACGCCGACGTCTCCTACGAGAACTACGATACGACCCGGCTCGGCGGCTATCTCACCGGCCCTGTGCTGAACAACGTCGACGCAGACCTTGCGATCTACGCCAGCCACCAGGGCGACGGCTACGGGACCTCGCTCGCTGAGGATAAACCGACCTACAAGACCGACCGGGACATATCCGCACGCTCCAAGTGGCTGGCGGATTTCGGGCCTGACACGACGCTGCGCCTCGGCTTCGACTTCTCCAACTATGCAAGCTCCAATCCGGGGTTCTCCCCTTTCAACCAGATACAACCCTCGTTGGGAAAGCTAACGCCGGCCGTCCAAGCTGCACTGAACTCCAATCGTTATGACAACGACTCCAACGATCCATTCGTCCACCGGCTGTTGGCCGGCGGCGTGAGCGCGCGCCTTGACCAAGTGGTCGGGCCGGTCACCCTGACCGACATCATAGCCTATCGGCGGACGCAGTACGGCTCCGCCTTCGACGCGGACGGGCTCCCGACCCAGACCATCCAGCAGGCCTTCACCCAGAACGATGAACAGGTCAGCGAGGAGTTCCAGATCGCCCCCACCCACAGCGGCAAGCTGCAGTGGATCCTCGGCGTCTACTACTTCCACCTGAACAGCGGCTACGTCCCGCTGATCACCTTCGTTGGCGCGCCACCCAAGCAGACGGGATCAGTGTCGGAGCCCGCCTTCACCACCGAGTCTGTGGCTCCTTACGCCCAAGCGACCTACGAGGTCTTGCCCCGGACCCACGTCACCGGCGGCTTCCGCTACACCTTCGAGAATCGCAGCGAGGCGGGATCGACAGGAGCGCTGAGCTCGACAGGTGTCATTACCCTGACGC
>CAXTGN010000804.1:0-2372 GCA_964243455.1 uncultured Acidobacteriaceae bacterium | reverse complement strand
AGCTGGAAAGCAGTTTTCGTAGTAATTTTAGTGTGCCGCTGCACAACCTCTATGGGCCGACTGAGGCTGCGGTCGATATCAGCTACTGGGAGTGCGATGGCGCTGATACAGTGAACGTTCCGATTGGTCGTCCGATTTGGAACACGCAGGTTTACGTGTTGGACGATGCGTTGCGGCCTGTTCCGGTGGGTGTTGCGGGAGAATTGTATATTGCGGGATCGGGTCTGGCGCGGGGCTATTTGAACCGCCCGGGTCTGACGGCGGAGCGGTTCGTGGCATGTCCGTTTGGCGCGGCGGGTAGCCGGATGTATCGGACGGGTGATCTGGCGAAATGGCGAGCAGACGGGGTGCTCGACTTCCTTGGCCGTGCCGACCAGCAGGTTAAGATCCGTGGCTTTCGCATTGAGCCAGGTGAGATTGAGGCAGCGTTGGCTGCCGACCCGGCTATATCACAGGCGGCTGTGATTGCGCGCGAGGACGTATCTGGCGACAAGCAGCTCGTAGGCTATGTGGTTCTGCGATTGCAGGACGAGACATTCGACCTGCAAGCCGTGCGCCGCAGCCTTGCCGCGCACTTGCCGGATTACATGGTTCCGGCGGCCTTGGTCGTGCTGGAGCGGTTGCCGCTCACGCCCAACGGCAAGTTGGACCGCCGCGCGTTGCCAGCACCATCGTTCACCTCAGTCCACAGCCGCGAGCCGCGCACGCCTCAGGAGGAGATCCTCGCAGGGTTGTTTGCCGAGGTGCTGGGGTTGGACCAGGTTGGCATCGACGACAGCTTCTTCGACCTTGGCGGGCACTCGCTGCTGGCCACACGGCTGATTAGCCGCGTCCGCTCAACACTCGGGGTCGAACTTCCAGTCCGGGCCTTGTTCGAAGCTCCTAGTGTGGCCCAGTTAGTGGGGCGGTTGGACAGTGCGGCAGAAGTCCGCTCGGCGTTGCGGGTGATGCAGCGGCCTGAGGTCATTCCACTATCTTATGCCCAACGGCGGCTATGGTTCTTGCATCAGTTTGAGGGGCCGAGCGCCACCTACAACATTCCGCTTGCGTTGCGGCTTAGTGGGACTTTGGACGCTGCCGCGTTGCAGACGGCGCTGGACGATTTAGTCGGCCGACACGAGAGCCTGCGGACGATCTTTCCGCCAGGGGAGAGCGCCTTCCAGGTTATCATGCCTCCTGAGCAGGCCCAGCTTGTGTTCGAGCAGCGTGATGTCAGCACCGAGACGCTATCTGGTGTGCTTGTCGCTGCAGCCAGCCACAGCTTCGACCTGTCGCAGGAGATCCCGCTACGCGCTTGGCTGTTCCGGTTAGATGCGCAAGAGCACGTTCTGCTGGTATTGGTTCACCACATCGCAGCCGATGGCTGGTCGATGGCGCCGCTGCGGCGTGACCTGTCGACGGCTTATGCGGCCCGCTGCCGGGGTGAGATGCCGGACTGGGCACCGCTTGCGGTGCAGTATGCCGACTACACGCTGTGGCAGCGTGAGCTGCTGGGCGAGGAAGGAGACGCGCAGAGCACGGTATCCCGCCAACTCGCTTATTGGCAGGCGGCACTGGCGGAGTTGCCGGAGCAAATCGACTTGCCGGTCGACCGAGCCCGGACGGCATCGGCCAGCTACCATGGCGACAATGTCGCATTGCAGTTGGACGGTCTGTTGCATCGCGAGTTGCTGAGGCTGGCGCGCGAGGGCCAGGCGACCTTGTTTATGGTGCTGCAGGCAGCGCTAGCGATATTGCTGAGCAAGCTCGGTGCAGGTAGCGACATCGTGCTGGGCAGTCCGATTGCCGGGCGCACCGATGACGCGCTGGACGATTTAGTCGGCTTCTTTGTCAATACGCTTGTGCTTCGTACGGATGTGTCGGGTGACCCGGACTTCAGGAGCTTGCTGGCGCGGGTAAGAGAGGTCGATTTATCGGCCTACGCGCATCAAGACCTTCCGTTCGAGCGGCTGGTCGAACTACTTAATCCGCCGCGCTCTCTGGGCCGCCATCCGTTGTTCCAGGTCATGCTGGTGTTGCAGAACACCCGGCAGGACCGGTTCGAACTGCCGGGACTGAAGGTGCACCCCGAGCGGACCAGCACCCAGAGCACCAAGTTCGACCTGTCCGTCACCTTGAGCGAGCACCGCGACGCGCAAGGCACGCCACAGGGTCTGCTCGGACGCATCGAGTATGCGACGGACCTGTTCGACCGCAGCACGGTCGAGCGTCTGGCAGCTCAGCTATTGCGAGTGCTCGAGGCCATTGTAGCCGATCCGGCACGGCCGGTGAGCAGCATCGATTTGCTGTCCGCGGAGGAGCGCAACCAGGTTCTTGTGGGCTGGAACGAGACCGCGCATCCGGTTGCCGAGGCGACGTTGCCGTCTTTGTTT
>CAXTGN010000803.1:1057-2380 GCA_964243455.1 uncultured Acidobacteriaceae bacterium | reverse complement strand
CGCAGAGGGCACTCTGGCGCCAATCGGCCCGGGCGTGGAGCGCATCACCGAGGAAGCCGCCACCCTGTTTCCGGACGCAAGCGACTTTGACTCAGCCGCGGTTCCTTGTTAATGCCGATCATGCCAGAAGCAATGCAGCCGTGTTCGCTGGAACTTTCGATGATTGTGAAAGACGCAGCTGCTGTGCTGCCACGCTGCCTGCAGAGCGTAGCTGGCCTGGTAGACCGCATCGTCATTGGTGACACCGGATCCACAGACAACAGCGTCGAGATAGCCCGCAGCTTCGGTGCAGACGTAGTGCACGTGGATTGGGAGAAGGACTTTGCCCTTGCCCGGAATGCCGTACTCCAGCAAGCGCAATGCGATTGGATACTCGTGCTTGATGCAGACGAGATGCTGGATCCGAAAGCATTTGAGGGTATTCGCAGGCTACTTCAACAACCGTTTGTTTTCGCTTATCAGAGCTGGATCTGGAATTATGTGCGTCAACTTGATTTTCGCTGTGGCGGTCAACAGGCCATGCTCAATCCCGGCGTGATAGAACAGGCCCGCAGTTATCCTGGCTATGTTCGCAGTTTGAACACCCGGCTCTTCCGGCGTCATCCAGGAATCTACTTCGAGCATTGTGTCCATGAGAGCATCCTGCCTCGGCTGGACGCACTAGGGCTTCGCCGCGAACCTGCTGCCTTTGTCATTCATCATTTTGGCTATGCTGAAGAACCAACCGGTTCGCGAAAGAACAAGGACACGAACTACTACCAGTTAGCACTGCAGAAAGTCCGCACCAGCCCGGAAGATTCCCAGGCTCAACTGGAGGCGGGCATGAGCGAGTTGGATCACGCGCATGACCCGGCTTCCGCACTACCATATTTCTTGAGAGTGTGTGCCATGGAACCCCGGAATGCTACCGGGTGGCTGTATGCCGGCATCTGTCATACCCGTCTCGGCGGATACGTGGAAGCCATGGACGAGCTATCCAGGGCAGCCGTCCTCGACCCGTTGAATCCGCTTATGCATCGTTCGCTCGGCGATGCCTGTTTTCACTCTGCACACTATGCGGCTGCACGAGATGCTTATACGCGCGGGCTGTCCCTGGGGGATGCTGCATCGCTGTCGCAGGCAAAGCTGGGAGCGGCCCTCGTACAACTCGGGCAGCATGCAGAGGGTCTGCAGATGCTGGAAAGCGCTGTCGAGAGAGAGCCCCTTGCCGGCGAGCTCTATGACATTCTGGCGAGTACGGCATTTCTCGCCGGCATGTATGACAAGGCCTGCTCAGCCGCGCAAAAGCGCCTTGCGATGGAAAACGTAAAGGAATTTCACTTT
>CAXTGN010000803.1:0-1047 GCA_964243455.1 uncultured Acidobacteriaceae bacterium | reverse complement strand
TCTCCACCTGCGTGCACAAAAACCTGCAAACGCAACTGGCATCCTGGCAGCCGGAGCATCAGCCTTTCCAGAGAGCCTGGACATTCGACGACTCATCGGGTCGACTCAAAGCGTCAGCTCGTGTGCCGCAGGCCCAGGTGAGCCTGAAACCAGCCTAACCCTGGCAGGAACTGGGTAGACGTACAGCAACGACTGGCGGTCGGATCCTCTATCTTCGTATTGTCCGACCACACCGGAGGGTGGAACCACCTTATCTGTTGCGGGTATGATCCACCTTTAATTGCACATGCACATTGCTCTCCCCGAACTCTTTCGGCATAGCCACATCAGCTCGCCAATCAGCGATAACATCATTGATGTTCTGCGCAGGCAGGGGGCGGCCGAACAGATAACCCTGAAACTCAATTGGTCCCATCGCTATAAGTTCAGACACAGGACCAACGTGTTCCAGACCCTCAGCAACTATTCTCTTTCCAAGTGACCGGGCTATGTAGGAGATTGCCTGGATGATGGGGAGCACCTTTGGCTCTGAATCCATGGCCAGGATAAAGCTACGGTCAATCTTGATGGTATCGACAGGCAGGGTGTGAAGCATGCTGAGGCACGATTCTCCCGTGCCAAAATCGTCTAGGGCGACGCGTACGCCGGCGGCCCGCAATTCTTCAAGTTCGTCTTTCACCTGCACGGAAGTGGTGATGATGCTTCTTTCTACCAGTTCGAGCTCCAGGCGATCCGGGGGAAAGCCAGCGACGGCCAGGCTCTCCAGGACAGTTTTAGCGAAGCCGCTGCGCTCCAGCTGACGCATTGAAATGTTAACGGCAAGCAGTACATGCTTTCCTTTATCTAAGTCCCAGCGAACTGCATCGGATAACGCTTTTCGCAGGACCCATTCACCAATGTCGCAAATAATGCCTGAACGCTCTGCGACAGCGATAAAAGCGTCCGGCCTGATTGTGCCGAGGATAGGATCATTGAGGCGAAGCAGTACTTCTAACCCCGTCAGACGGCCTGCGGCTGAAAACTGTGGTTGATAGACCAGGCTGAACT
>CAXTGN010000802.1:1768-2385 GCA_964243455.1 uncultured Acidobacteriaceae bacterium | reverse complement strand
CTGCGGGTCGAGCAGGCGTTTGAAGAGGATCTGCGCCGCCACATGACCGAGTTCATCGATGGGCTGCTGAATGACGGAGATAGAGGGCCGAACTGTCTCGGCAAGTTGAAAGTCGTCATAGCCAAGCAAAGCGACAGTGCCGGGGATACGGATGTTGTGCTTCTGCAGCACCTCAAAGGTGTCGATGGTGATGCTGTTTTTGAGCGTGAAGATCGCCTCGGGGGACCTGCCATCGCGGAAGAGCCTTTCAAAAACCTGCTCTGCGGAGTGGTGGTCCTTGATGGATGTGTCGACAACGCCCTCGAGCCCAGCCTCTCTCATGGCTTGCTCAAATCCGCGGATGCGCTCCTGGATGGTGTACAAACCCGTTTCGCCCGTGAGGCAAAGGATTCTCTTGTAGCCATGTTCGATCAGGTGCCGTGTCGCCAGCTGGGCGCCTGCAAAATTTTCAGCAACCACCGCTGGCACAGACGAGCCACGGATGGGACGGTCCAGGGCTATGACGGGGATATGCAGTCGACGAACAAGATTTCGCAATTCGACACTCTCCGAGTCGGAGGGCGCGATGATGAAGCCGTCCACGCGGTGGCGAAGCAGCACGTTGACTGCGTCCATCT
>CAXTGN010000802.1:0-1744 GCA_964243455.1 uncultured Acidobacteriaceae bacterium | reverse complement strand
CGTTCTGCGTGGTGAGCACGATCAGGAGGCTGTCGTTGGCGCGCGCGATCGCCTGAGCCGCTTCCGCACAGCTTGAAAAGAAGGGATCAGCGATGCTCGGGATGACGAACCCGATGGTGCGGGTGCGATCGCCTTTCAGGATGCGCGCGGCCTGGTTGGGCATGTAGCCGAGTGACTCGATCGCGCGCTGGACACGGGCCAGCGTGTTGGGATCGACGCTCTGGCCGCCGTTGATGACGCGTGACACGGTCGTCGTGCCGACACCGGCCTTCTTGGCCACTTCACTCAGAGTGGCGTGCTTGCTTTTTATCTTCGTCACGGGCGGCTGCTTACCAAGAAAGACAAACCATTGTACGTAACATCAGCGCGCATCGTCCCATGCCGATGCATGCGGAGGGTTCCGGCCCTCCGCCGAGGCTCTCCGCGTCATGCTGTGAGAAGGCGTGGATACCGCGCCATCACCTGGCCGATCAGCTCGCCAAAGAGCGTATTGGCCCACGCGAACCAGGCGCGGGTGAACTGCTGTGAGCTTCCGATCCTGTAGCTTTCGTGGATAAAACCGCTGCCGGCCGACCCCCCTTTGAGGAGTTGCAGCATGCGGCTGACCTCGTCTTCTGCGTTCGACGTCAGCGCGTACACAATCTGGGACATGGGCCAGATACTGTCGCGGCCGATGTGTGGGCCGCCCACTCCTTCGCCCGCCGGTCCGCTGAAGAACCAGGGATTGCGCGCACCCCAGACGAACTGTCGCGTACGCGCGTAGAGGACGGGATCGGGTGACGCTTGGAGATAAGGCAGGCCGAGCAGGCTCGGCACATTGGCGTCGTCCATCAGCACCTGGCCGCCGAAGCCGTCGACTTCATAGGCCCAGATGTCGCCCTGGGGCGTACGGGCGACTGCGTACTGCTTCAGGGCTGCCGCGACCTCGTCAGCCAGTGCATTGGCGCTCTTTGCCAGGTCGGCATCGCGTAACACGGTTCCAGAAAGTTCCGCAAGCTGCCGCAGGGACGTGAGGGCGAAGAGGTTCGAAGGCACGAGAAAGGGCAGCAGGCATGCGTCGTCGGACGGCCGGAAGCAGGAAGCGATCAATCCCACAGGCCTGGCCGGGTAGCCGATCCCGTTGACAAGGGAATCGGTGGGGTTGGCTGCCTCGCGCTGGAAGCGGTACGGTCCTTCACCATCGCGGCGCTGCTGCACCCGCATCGTTTTGACGACTGCCTGCATGGCCGCTCGCCAGCGCTCGTCGAAGGGCGTGGTGTCTCCCGTCGCCTTCCAGTATCCATGGGCCAGGCGGATGGGATAGCAAAGGGAATCGAGTTCGTACTTGCGCTCCGCCACGCCCTGCTTCAGGTCAGTGGCATCCTTGAGACTCCACTCCAGGGCGGGAGCGGAGAGATCGGCCATAAACGCATTGGCGTAGGTATCGATGAGCAGGCAGCGTGTCTGGCGGCGGATGATGCCCTCCAGCAATCGCTGCAGCGGCTTATCCGTGGCGGCGAAACGCAGATACGGCCATACCTGGGCAGAGGAATCGCGAAGCCACATTGCGGCGATGTCGCCGGTGATCACGGCGGTGTCGGGCTTTCCCTCGAAGTCGCCTGGCTCGACCGTGGTGTCCAGCGTATTCGGAAAGCAATTGGTAAAGAGACCGCGCATCACCGGGTCGCCGATGCGCGCACCCGTGGTCTGAAGGTAGCTTTCGACGGCTTCGCTGCGGAACCGTCGTTGGCTGGGCAGCGGACGT
>CAXTGN010000801.1:0-2387 GCA_964243455.1 uncultured Acidobacteriaceae bacterium | reverse complement strand
GAGTGAGCGGTGGTCAGCCGGCACGCTGGGCGGATCTGACACCCGACGAGCAGGACATGCTGTGAAACAGCGTGCAAAAGTTTCCAGATTCCGGGGGTAAACAGCGTCCAATAGTTTCCACCCTGGTCCGTGCGATCATCCGGCGTTTGCGCTGGAGAATCTGGGGTGTTGTTCATGGATTTGATTGCCGAGATCCGGCGCCGTCGTCTTGTCAGCAAGGAGAGCATCAGTTCGATCGCGCGTGAGCTGAGCCTATCCCGGCCGACGGTCCGCAAGCATTGTCGCAGTCTGTGCGAGCCGCTCTACCGCCGCCAGAAGCAACCGACGCCGATGCTGGGGGCGTTCGAGGCGACGCTGGAATCCTGGCTGCGGGTGGAGCGCGATCTTCCGAAAGCCCAGCGCCGCACTGCACGCCGCCTGTTCGAAGGGTTGCAGGCAGAGGGCTACCGGGGAGCGTATGACAGCGTGCAGCGGTTCGTCCGGCGTTGGAAAGCCGTCGGATCCGGGCCATCTACTACGCAAGCCTTCGTGCCGCTGTCGTTCTCGCCCGGCGAGGTCTGCCAGTTCGATTGGAGCCACGAGCACGTCGAGCTCGGCGGGGTCATGCAGACCATCAAGGTGGCGCATTTCCGCCTGACGTTCAGCCGCCAGATGTTCGTCGTGGCCTACCCGCGGGAGACCCAGGAGATGGTGTTCGACGCGCATAACCGCGCGTTCGCCTTCTTTGGCGGCGTGCCGCAGCGCATGGTGTACGACAATCTCAAGGCGGTGGTCGAGACGATCTTCACCGGCAAGGAGCGGCTGTTCAACCGCCGCTTCCTGGTGCTGGCGAACCACTATGTCTTCGAGCCGGTCGCCTGCACTCCGGCGTCGGGGTGGGAGAAAGGCCAAGTCGAGAACCAGGTCGGCAACGTCCGGGAGTGGCTGTTCACGCCGCTGGCCCGGTTCGCTGACTTCGAGGCGTTGAACGAGTGGCTGGCCATACGCTGCCGGGAGCTGGCTCAACGCAAGCATCCGGCGACACCGGACCGGTCCATCGCGACTTGCTTCGTTGAAGAGCAGCTTGCTTTACGCCAGATCACCGCGACCTTCGACGGGTACGTGGAGCATATGCTGCGGGTCTCCAGCACTTGTCTCGTGGTGCTGGACCGCAATCGATACAGCGTCCCGGCAGCGTTTGCTGGCCGCGCGGTCTCGGTTCGCAGCACCGCCACCCTGGTTAGCGTGGTGGCCGAGGGGGCGGTGGTCGCCCAACATGCCCGGCGTTTTGGACGCGATCAGCTGATCTGCGATCCCTGGCATTACCTGCCCATCCTGGAGCGCAAGCCCGGCGCGTTGCGCAACGGCACGCCGTTCCGCGAGTGGGACCTGCCGCAATCCATCCAGCTTGTGCGTGACCGCATCCTCAAGCAGCCCAAGGGCGACCGGGCCTTCGTCGAGCTGCTGCTGATGGCGCGCGATGTCGGGCTGGAACCGCTGGAAGTGGCATGCGACCTGGTGCTCGACGGCAACGTCGTCACCGCGTCCGTGGTGATGAACGCGATGCAGCGGCTGATCGCGCCGATGCAGCCGGTCACGATGAACGTGCCCGATATGCTGAAGCTCGAGGTCGAACCGCTGGCCGATTGCGGCCGCTACGACCGCCTGCGCGGGGTGTCCCATGTCATCCATTGATCGCCTGGCCCAGCTCAACGCGCTGCATCTCTACGGCATGGCAACCGCCTGGAGTGAGTTGCTGGCCGAGGGGCCACGGCAACCGGTTCAGCCCGAAACCTGGATGGATCGGCTGATCGAGGCCGAACTCGCCGATCGCCAGGTACGCAGCCTGCGCTATCAGCTCAAGGCAGCGCGCTTCCCTGTGCATCGCGATCTCACCGGCATCGATTGGGCGGAAACGCCGCTGCCAAAAGCCGACATCGAGACACTGGCAACCGCGGCCTTCATGGAAACAGCGCAGAACCTGATCCTAGTCGGCGGAACGGGCACTGGCAAAACCCACGTCGCCACGGCGTTGGGGGTTGCCGCCATCCACCAGCGCAAACGCGTCCGCTTCTACAACGCCGTCGACCTGGTCAACCAACTGGAGCGGGAAAAGCAGCAAGGCAAAGCAGGCAACATGGCCAGACAACTCGTCCAGGCCGACGCCGTCATCCTCGATGAACTTGGCTACTTGCCGTTCCCTACCTCCGGCGGCGCCCTGTTATTCCATCTCATCAGCCAACTCTACGAGAAGACCTCTCTGATTATTACCACTAACTTGTCATTCGCCGAGTGGGTCACGGTGTTCGGGGATGCCAAAATGACCACAGCCTTGCTCGACCGCATCACCCACCACTGCGACATCCTGGAGACCGGAAACGACTCCTTCCGCTTCAAACACCGTAAAC
>CAXTGN010000800.1:1684-2389 GCA_964243455.1 uncultured Acidobacteriaceae bacterium | reverse complement strand
AGAGGTTGGCGCGCTCTGGAGCGAGGTCGTCGGACCGCTAAATGCTTCTCACGGGCAATGTGACGAGGTCATTTGCCAAAGCCACCTCACGCTGGACAAATGGCTCTGCGTAGCGCACCCCGGCCAGCAGTCCATAGTGCCGCGCGGTGGAGAACATGCGTTCGCGGATGTCGTCCTCCGGAACGAACAGACCGGAGCCGGCCGTCTGCTGGCCATACTGTGAGCGGTAGGCCAGCAGTGCCTGTTGACGTGTCTCGATGTGTTCGGTGATGTCGACGACGAAGGTGGGCCGCACATCGGCGTAAAGCGAGGCGTAGAGCACCTTGAACGGCCGGTGTGGTGACCCATGCTGCGGGTCCAGATCGAGGCTCGCCAGCCCCGCCGCGAAACAGGCTTCGTAGCCAAGGGTCGCACTCGTGTAGTGGTCTGGGTGGCGGCCCTGCCAATAGGGCAGGATCACGACCCGGGGCCGGAGACGCCGCAGAACGGCAGCGACCTTGAGCCGGTTGTCGAGGGTGTTCTGGACGTTGCTGTCCGGCAGATCCAGCGCTTCACGATGCGCGACGTGAAGGATGCGCGCGGCGGCTTCAGCCTCGGCGGCACGTTCGGCGGCCGTGCCTCTGGTGCCCCCCTCGCCCTGGGTGAGGTCGAGGATGCCGGTACGCCAGCCGAGGGCATGCTGGACCAGCAGCGTTCCGCCGCAGG
>CAXTGN010000800.1:820-1674 GCA_964243455.1 uncultured Acidobacteriaceae bacterium | reverse complement strand
CCACATCGTCGCGGTGCGCTGCAATCGCGAGCACATCGACGGGGATCGAGCCTGTGGGCTGGGCGGAAGACATCGTCAGTTGGCGCTGTTCGTCAAGGCGTCCATGTACGCCACATCCAGAACTGTGCCTTGAACCGTCACGTTCACGTTGTTGATCTCTGAGCCGTCTACGGTCGAAAAGACGTGAATTTGGCCACCATAGGCGGTGTAGACCTTGTTGAAGGTCTGCACCCAGCAGAGGCCGGTCAGGTCGCCGTAGTAGTACAGGTTGCCATTCGTGTTCGGGTAGGGGACAGTCGTCGAGCCGCCTGGCGTCACATTCGGGATCACCGTCGCGGTGGGTGTCCCGGCACCAAGATTCACCATGGTAAGGCAGTTGTCGTTCTGCCCTGTGGCCTGCCGCTCTCCGTTGCTGCATTGCGAACTTCCGACCCAAAGGGTGTTGTTGTCAGCGAGCAGCATGCGGGTGTGGGTGCCATCGGAGATGGATACCGGATTGGCAGGCACGTAGGTGGTCTGGTTCAGCAGCGTCAGGTAACCGGTGAACAGGCCGTCAGCGCGGGGTGTAGTGCCCAGCGTGCCCGTGGCGGTCTGACTGAAGAGCGACTGCCCGGAAAGGTACAGCGTGGCGCCATCCGAGACGGCGTCGGTGACGCCACCGGGCACGGGAATCGGGTTGGGCACCGGCAGAATGGACATGGGGGACGGCGCTCCGGCCGAGAGCGGGTCCACGGTGGGCACGGCGGTAACAACCAGGGCAGTGCTCTGCAGCACGGAGACGCTGGCCGTTTGCCCACCGTTTTCCGGGCCGGAGTTGAGCACATAAGCGCTGTTGCCGTCCAGGGAGAAGTACG
>CAXTGN010000800.1:0-791 GCA_964243455.1 uncultured Acidobacteriaceae bacterium | reverse complement strand
ACACAGTACACCGGCAACAGCAGCGGCTCGCAATCGATAGAGCCCGGGGGCGTAACAGGGTTGCTGGTTTGCGGGATCTGTACCACGCGAAACAGGGAGTTCGAGTTCCGGGTCATGGCCAGGATGATCGTGTTGCCCGGATTGATGACCACGCGGTTGACGTTGGGCAGGTTCAGCGGGATGGAGGAACCGCCGCCGGTGATGACGATCTGCCCGCCGGTGGCGGTCGCTCCCACAAAGCGGGAACCGTCAGGGGAGGCGCCGACGGAGGGTGGGCTACCGCCATAGTTTGCTACGGCTCCGGCGGCCCGTTCGGTCGCATAGTTCACGCCGGTGAGGCTGCCGCTTGCGGCGTCCAGGATGTACCCGTATTGCTGTTCGGGGAAGTTCAGGATGGTGTTCGGCACCGACACGGAAAGGCCTGAGATGGAGAACGAGGGCTTCGTATTCTGTACGTTGCTGCGGAGGTCGCGGAGACCGTCCAGAATCTCTGCGCCGCCCGTGGTGCCGTTGAGGGTATACGCCGCGAGAACCCGCTGTTGCAGGCCGCTCGGAGGCGTAGCGCGGCCAGCGTAGTTGTACTCGGGATAGTAGTACAGGGGCGCGTGGCAGCCTCCTAGCAAAAGGGTCGGCAAGAGGCCCAGGAAGAGTGCAAAGACGGCACGGGCAGAGAGACTTCTATGCTTCAACGGCGACGAACTCCCATCGACCGAGCCCGAGCGAAGGTGCCGGCTACAGTCACGCCGAGTATATCAGTGGGATACCTTTCCCTGTGCCGGGCAGGGTAGGAT
>CAXTGN010000799.1:0-2391 GCA_964243455.1 uncultured Acidobacteriaceae bacterium | reverse complement strand
ATTTCGGGATGGTAGCCAGACGATCTCACCCTTCGGAACAAAGGCGTGGTGGCAGTTGCTACATGATACCGCAGAAGAACGGCGCGGTGGTGTGTCACACGGTGGGCTACCGGCGCTATGAGGGACTGGAGGCCGCGGCCGCGTTGGCCGACCTGTATCGGTCGCTGCGGCTGTTCGTGAACTTCTTCCAGCCCTCGTTCAAGCTGGCGGAGAAGTCGCGCCACGGCGCCAAGGTCACGAAGCGGTATCATGCGCCTGCCACGCCGCACCAACGCCTGATATCGGACCTACGAACGACGGCGGCCACGCGCGAGCGTGTGGCGGCGATCTACGCCACTCTGGACCCTGTCCAGCTGCTGAACGCGATCAGGATTGGCCAGCAGCGTCTCGTGGAGATCTCCGATCGTCCTGTGTCTGGCGAGATGATGGCGCCGACCGCGCCGACGCTGGAGGAGTTCCTGTCCGGTCTGCGAACGGCGTGGCGGGAGGGCGAGGTGCGCGCGACCAGCAGGCCCAAGGAGACGGCCAAGCGTGGCCGGCGTCGTCCGGATCCGCTCGTGGTGGTGACGGCGCAGTTGCATGACTGGTTCGAGGCCGAGCCGTGGCGGACCGCACGGGAACTGCTCGAGCGGCTTCAGGATGAACAGCCTGGAACCTACCCGGTTGGGCTGCTGCGGACCTTACAGCGCCGGCTCAAAGTCTGGCGACGGGACAAGGCGCATGAACTCGTATTCGGGGCCATGCCGGCCGAGGTTGAGCCTGCGCCGGCTCCGTTGGACAGCGTTACGTAACCGAGCAAAGAGCGCGCGTCGACGGCGAGCGTCAGAGGGTGTTGGCGCTGGACGCCGCGGTGGTGCTACGGGAGCATTCTGATGAGGCAATCGGGTCGCGACTCGGGAGCATTCCTGGATGAGGCAATACGTTTCTCACCTTGATTGTCGCGCAGCACGGAACCGAGGTGCTGTTCCTGAACCGGCCCATTGGCGGCACCGCGGAAGACGACCTGCTGCTGCAAATGCAGGGCGTGATCGCTGAATACGAGCGTGCCAAGATCCTGGAGCGCAGCCGGCGCGGACGCCGCCACGCGGCGCGCTCGGGGTTGCTGAGCGCGTTCACCACGGCTCCGTTCGGCTACCGCTACGTGCCCAAGGAACAGGGCGGCGGTGTCGCGCGCTTCGAGGTGGTGCCGGAGGAGGCCCAGGCCGTGCGTCTCGTGTTTGCTTGGATCGCCCTGGAGCGGCTCAGCCTGCGTGAGGCTTGCCGCCGCTTGCAACAGGCTGGCATCCCGAACCGGCGCGGACGTGGAGTGTGGTATGCATCGACGTTGCGGGGCATGCTGATCAACACCGCCTATGTCGGACGTGCGATCTACGGCCACTCCCGCTACCTACCAGCGCCGCCGAGGCTGCGGCCGATCCGCGGTCACCCGCGTCCATCCGCGCGCTCCACGTCCCGTGTCGCCGTGCCACGGGAGGAATGGATCGAGGTGCCGGTGCCTGCCCTGGTTGACGAAGCGATGTTCGAGGCCGCTCAGGGCCAGTTGGCCGAGAACCTCCAGCGCAAGCGGGATGGCCTGCGCGGGCCGCGTTGGTTGCTGCAGGGCCTGACGGTATGCCGCCGATGCGGCTACGCCTTCTACGGAAAGACAGTGCCGAAATCGAGCAAGGACCGCTCAAAGGGCGAGTATCGCCAATATCGCTGCATCGGCACTGACGGGTATCGCTTCGGGGGCACCGCGCTTTGCAGCAACCGGTCCGTGCGGGCCGATCATCTGGAGCAGGCGGTATGGGAGCGGGTCTGCGCCTTGCTAGAAGCGCCGGATCAGCTGGCTGATGAATACCGGCGCCGCTTGCACGAGGCCAGCAACAGCACGGTTCGAGCAGACGAACTGGCCCAGCTCGGGCAGCAGACAGCAACCCTGCAGCGCGGGATCGGCCGGCTGATCGACAGCTACGCCGCCGGCGTGATCGACCGCTCGGAGTTCGAGCCGCGCGTGACCGGGCTTAGGTTGCGCGTGGCCCAGCTGCAGGACCAGCAGCGCACCGCGGCCGAAGCCGTAGAGGCCGAGCGCGAACTCACCCTGATCATGGGCCAGCTTGAGGACTTTGCAGCCAAGGTCCGGCACAGCCTCCATGACCTCGACTGGATCAGCACCCGCGAGATCATCCGGACCCTCGTGCGGCGGATCAAGATCGATCGTGACCATGTCGAGGTGGTGTTCCGTGTTCCTCCGCCCACCAGCAACGGCAGCCCACCTCGACCCAACCCTGCCGCCGATCAATCACCTGCCTGGCAAGATTATACAGCCGGTCGTCGAGCGGACGCTCGGCTGGCTTGGCCGCTGGCGCCGCCTGTCCCGCGACTACGAGCAACTGCCCGAGGTGTCCGAGG
>CAXTGN010000798.1:0-2392 GCA_964243455.1 uncultured Acidobacteriaceae bacterium | reverse complement strand
CGCCGCCAGCGTTGATTCTGAGCCAGGATCAAACTCTCGTTTAATGCTGGTTTGCCCACAAACTCCAGGACGGAGGTCCGGAGTCCATGAGCTCCCCCACTCGCTCGATGGAGTGAGGGGTATAACTTGTGAGAATGACTCAACCAAATATTCGCGGTCATCTCACGATTGGCACGTTCAACTATGTTGTCAAAGATCCTGACTGCATCGGCCTAAACCGGCAGTTTTGGATCAAGGACCCAGGCGGGCTATGCCCAAACCTTGTGTCCTCGAACTTGATGCGCTATCTGTCTGGTGTTGCCGGGCCGGATCACATCTGCGATCCTGTCGCCTTTCGGCCTCGCCGCAGTGCTTTGCGCGACTGACTGAGAATACCGAACTTCGGTAACCTTGTCAACACCAGTTGTTTGCCTGTTGGGGGGCGAGGAGGGCTGACGGGCGTAGAACAACCTCATCGTCTTCCCGATCCAACGAAAGCTAGACAGCGTCGAAGTCAAATATCGTAACGGTCGGAGTTCGACCGCGGAGCGTTATGCTCCTTCATGTTGCAGTGGCTTGGGTTTGGTTGCGGTGGGCATGTCGCTCTCACCCGCGGTTCAAACACTTGGACTGCGCCGCACGTGCCGGATGTTCTCAGCAGCGGGCTTTGGTACTTGGCAAGACTACAGGATGCTTCAGATGCTTGCAACCCTGTGCCCTGCCTGCCGTGCGCTGCCGTTGCCAGCGCGTCGACAAGCTGAATCTTAGCAACTGCGCAGGGTTTCGGCAAGCGGCTGCTCCGCCCAGTTTCGTCTATTGAGCTAAGTCACTGCAGCACAAAGTTTTGTGCTTCATTCGTACACCGCACGCTGATCCCATCTGACTCCGTCGGGCGAGCCCCCATAGGCTGGTCAACCCAGGGGTCCACAGGATTTCCGCTTGCGGCGGAGGAAATAGTGGGTGTCGAAAAAGGTTAACTGGACGGTTCCCTTATATGCTGCCCCCATGGAACCCGGAGAGATCTCAGAGTTCGCCAAAGAACTGCGTGAGGCTGGAGAGGCAAGAATGACCCACGTCTCCCTGATCATCAGCGTCCTGGCCGTGTTGGTGGCGTTGGTGACGGTGTTCAGCCATCGGCAACATACAGAAGCCGTTCTTTCGCAAGCCAAAGCTTCGGATCAATGGGGCGAATACCAGGGTCGGCGTATTCGTCAAGCTGAACTGGGGGTAGCAGCTGACCTGATCAGTTCCATTCCGGGTGTGGATCAGAACACACGTCAAACCAAGCTGAATCAGTACAAGGCCGCCCAGGCGAAGGCGCAGGAGCATCTTGACGAAGATACCCGCACCGCCAAGGAATTCGAAGCGGAGGTCACCATGGCCGAGAAGCGGGCCATGCGCCTGGATGCGGGAGAGGCCCTGCTGCAGATTTCTGTTGTGCTAGCTTCGATCACGCTGCTCACCCGGCGCTGGACGTTTGTGCTGGCCGCGATCGGCCTAGGCAGCCTTGGGCTGGTGGCTGCCGCTTCTGCTCTGCTTGTGAGGTGATTGGCAGGTCTCGCGACAGGCTCCTTAACGCCTGTTCAGGACGCCGAGATCGACAAGCCCGTTCACAAAGTCCTGCACGGCCAGGGCGACAAGCAGCAGGCCCATAATGCGCACAAGGATGCGAATGCCGGTGTCCCCGAGGGCTCGGGCCACGCGCGCCGCACTTCCGAGCACCAGAAAGCAGACGATGCAGGTCACCAGAATGGCGCTGTAGATTGCCAGACGTTCGCGCAGGTCCTGCGCCTGGCCGACAAGGACCATCACACTGGTGATGGCGCCGGGGCCGGCGAGCATGGGGATGCCCATGGGAACGATCCCCGCGTCGTCCTTGGTGGTGGCCGCTTCCGTTTCGTCGCTGACCTCCTGGGTAGGAGACCGCTTGGCTTCCAGCATATCCAGCCCGATCAGAAGCAGGATGATGCCCCCGGCAATCTCGAACGCGGGCAAGGTAATGCCGAAAATGCGGAAGATGTATTGCCCTGCCACGGCGAAGGACGTCAGGATGACCAGTGCGGTGAGTGAGGCCTTACGGGCGGTTCGAACGCGCTTTGTCTGGTCTTGACCGGCAGTCACGGCCAGAAACGTGGGCAGCGCCGCAAAGGGATCGACCAGAAAGAAGATGGAGCTTAGCGCCAGCAGCGAGAACCGGACATACGCCGAGTTCCCGAAGTTGCTGAGCGACAGAATGGGCGAAAGCGACACGTTGCCATTGTGGCATGTGCCCGGGGCTGCCCGTGAAGCCCCTCCTAGCTGCTCCGGGTCGGGAGCCGTCAAGGGTACTCCGATCCCTCAGTGCTACACTTCGACGACCTCCACAGCCTGAATGCCCCCCCCAAAGTCAACAGCCTGGCAAGATATGACGGCT
>CAXTGN010000797.1:399-2394 GCA_964243455.1 uncultured Acidobacteriaceae bacterium | reverse complement strand
AGAACAGAAGACGGTACAGGGAAACACTGCACTCGCCGAGGAGCTGGCTGACCTCGTTGCCCCACGGGAAGTGAAAGATGGACATACCCTCATTGTTGAGGGAGAACGAGACTCCGATCTGTATTTCGTCTTGGATGGATCGATGGAGTTTTCCATCAAGGGCAAAAAACAAGGCCAGCGCGGGAGCGGCAACACCGTAGGCGAGATGGCAGCAATCCAATCCGCACAACCCCGCTCTGCAACAGTGAAAGCCGCTGGTGACGCTCTTGTGGCTGCACTCAGTTCAAGTGACCTCGAGAAGATTGCTAACAAATACCCTGCTATGTGGCAACAGTTCGCGCGCGAACTTGCGCGACGCCTTATGGAACGTAACCGTACCATTGCTAAGGCCAGAGACAAGATCAGGGTCTTTGTCATCTCTTCTCGCGAAGCTATCGACATCGTCCGCGCAATCGAAAATGATTTCGAGCGTGACGCGGATATCGAAATTGTGGCATGGAAGAACGACGTCTTCAAAGTCGCTAACTATCCCATTGAAGATCTTGAACTCCAGCTCGATCTTGCCGATTTTGCCGTTGCGGTCGCCCACGCCGATGATGTCGTCACCTCGCGCCGCAAGCGCAGCGGCGCTCCGCGCGATAACGTCGTCTTTGAATTGGCCTATTTCATGGGCCGGCTCGGTCGAAGACGTTCGGTACTCATCGAACCTGCCGTCAAGAAAGTGAAGCTACCCTCGGATTACAACGGGCTCACGACGATTCCCTACAACTTCGATAAAGCGGACTCTGCCAAATCCATGGCCGTACCGTGTAATAAGCTGAGGATGCACATCCGCGAGCTCGGTCCATATAACGACTAAGGCGTACGACCGCTCGAGGACTTCACCTCGGCGGAGCGCCTACATCCGGCGCACGATTACCAAGGGCCTTTCGCTGGGCCGCCCGAATGTATGCGGGAGAACCCTAAGCGGAGTTCTCCCCTGCCCTCTTCCCGCTGGCTTCTGCGCGCTCACCAGAGCGCGCGATAAGGCCATTGCCTTCTCAGGCTCTTCCCTCTTTCACAGATACAAAAACTTTTGCCCAAACAGACTTTCGAGCTCTGCAAGCACTCTGCGAATCTCCTGGCTCTTCATCACCTTCGAATCCCGCAGCATCAGGTGGTAGAAGCTCGCCCACATCACCACGGCATCATCGAAATTGATGTCGTCCCGCGGCCCGATAACCGAGTAGCAGCTCCCATCGCCATTCACGGCGTCGCTGAACTCCTTGTTGACTACGGAACACGCAGATACGAAGAGCCGACGCTTTTCCAAGTAGTTGGAGATCTCAACGCCGAACTCGCGAAAAGAAATGTCATCGAGCGTAAGCGAAACGTGTGTTGCACTCCCGTGGCAAGACAGGTGCAAATACCTCAGTTTCGAGTCGTAGAAGCGCTGAAAGATGTCATCCGTTAGCTCCTTCCAGGTACGCACATACCAATACTCGACTTCCTTTCCGCTCAGAACGAGCATGTCTTTAAGAATTCGACCCTCGAATCGCTGCTTCTGCTCATCATCAAAGTCAAGCGATTCGATGATGAAGACACCTGCTCGTGTGCTCTCTTCGGGAATAGCTGGGCCTGCAGAACCTACGCGTTTCTTGCTGTGAACCATAGAAACCTCCGTATCCTCTAGGCGAGGATCCTATGCCGACACCCATCGGCAATGCGCATTTTCGACAATCCAATCCCGTCATTCACAGCCACTGCGATCTCCTGCTCGGATCCCAGATAACGCTCCGTCGTCTGGATCGACGAATGCCGCAGCAAATACTTGATCTGCTCCAGATCGCCCTCGGCTTTGCGGCAGAGTTTCGCGCAGGTGCGGCGAAGGATCGTGCGCGCCGAAGTTCTCGATCCCGATCTCCCTGGCCGCTTCGGTGACCACGGACCAGACCGCCCAGTCGCTCAGACTCTCCCCGACCTTGCCGCCCTTGCGGATGGACCGGAAGAGCCGGC
>CAXTGN010000797.1:0-389 GCA_964243455.1 uncultured Acidobacteriaceae bacterium | reverse complement strand
ATGCCAGCCTCGGTCTGCCAGGCGTTGATGCCGTTCTTCACCCAGACCGGAACGGCCACGGTGCGGACACGCTTGCCCTTGCCACGGAGGTCGGCGATCACCCAGCGGTTCTCCCGCAGCTGGATGTCCTCCGCCGTGAGGGAGGCCAGTTCCCTTCTGCGCAGGGCGCAGCGACCAGGAGAGCGAGGATGGCGTAGTCGCGCTTGCCTTTCAGGGTCTGGCGATCGGGAACGGCGAGCAGCTCGCGGGCCTGTTCTTTGGTGAGCCAGTCTCCAAGGCGGGTTCCCTGCTGCCGGACGTTCGGGACGTCAGTCATAGCTGCCGCCTCTTCGGCGGACACCCATCCGTTCCGCTTCGCTTCGTGCACCAGCTTGCGGATTGCCGAGAGA
>CAXTGN010000796.1:527-2405 GCA_964243455.1 uncultured Acidobacteriaceae bacterium | reverse complement strand
GGCGAGCTCGTTCTCGCCATTGACGGCCGCCTCTCCTTCGACGCCTTGCAGGCTAGGCTCCATCCTGCGGAGAGCCGAATTCGCAAGTTGTCCGTCGAAACGCCGGCACGACTTATCCTATTCGACGCGTTGATGACGCCGGACGGACGCCGTTGGGCCGAGCAGCCCCTGCACGCGCGAAGAGGCGCGCTCGCGGCCTTTGTCGAAGCTGCGGCGATCACCGACCGACTGGGTCTCTCGCCGTGTACGAGCGAGCGAGTGGATGCCGAGCGCTGGTTGGGTTCGGCGGGCCAGGGCGCCACCGACGGCGTGATCGTGAAACGGCTGGATGAGCCCTACTGGCCGGGCGAGCGCGCGATGCTCAAGGTCAAGCGACTGCGAACGGCTGATTGCGTGGTGGGCGGCTTCCGTTACGAGAGCGGAAGCCGCGAAGTCGGCTCTTTACTGCTCGGGCTTTACGACGAGGAAGGCAAACTGCACCACGTCGGCTACACTTCGACGATCAGTGACCTTGAACGGGGCGGGCTCACGCAGCGCCTCGAAGCTTTGCGCGAGGCGCCCGGCTTCACTGGCAAGGCGCCAGGAGGCCCGAGTCGCTGGAGCACCGAACGAAGCGGCGAATGGGAACCGCTGCGATCCGAACTTGTAGTGGAGGTGCGCTTCGATCACGTGACAGGTGACCGCTTTCGCCACGGCACCAAGCTAATACGCTGGCGGCCCGACAAGGCTCCGAGGCAGTGCACGTTCGAGCAGATATCCGCCCCGTAGGATCGATCACGATTAAACATTCTCCAGGGGTCGGGCAAACGCCGCAACAGGGGGAGCGCTCTGATGCCTGCAGCTATGGTGGGCGAACGGCCCGTGCGGAGCCTCGTTACGGCCCGCATGGATGTTTGAAGTGGACCCCATGCGTGGGGGGCCTGTCGCAAACTTCCGGCGTTAACGGTTCATTAGCTACGGCGACCGAGTTTGCCGCCTCCCGACCGGAGGCATCCATGATCCTGAGCGCCATCGCCGCCAAGCTGAAGCGCCGGTCCAAGGACGACTTCAAGGGCCGCCATTTCGAGGCCGGGCTGATCGTCCAGGCGGTCTCGTGGTACCTGCGTTATCCGCTGAGCTACCGCGACGTCGAGGAGATGCTGCTTGAGCGCGGTCTCGAGGTCGACCACAGTACCGTGAACCGGTGGGTGCTGGCCTACGCGCCGCTGATCGAGCGCCGGCTGCGTCCGTTCCGCAAGCCCCATTGCGGGTCGATCCGCGTCGACGAGACCTATGTCCGGATCCGGGGTGAGTGGCGCTACCTGTACCGGGCCATCGACAAGCACGGCGAGGCGGTCGACTTCCTGCTGACCGCCAGGCGCGACCTCGAAGCCGCGAAGCGCTTCTTCCGCAAGATGCTGAAGGACGGTCCCCTGCTGTCGCCCGACCGGATCGGCACGGACGGCGCCGGCACCTATCCAGGCGCCATCGCGGCGGCGAGGAAGGAGGGCCGGCTGGCCCGCGACCCCGTCCACTACGTGACCAAGCACCTTCAGCAGGGGATCGAGAGCGACCATTTCCGACTGAAGAAGAACATGCCGCGGGTCGGCGGCTTTCAGAGCTTCAACACGGCCCGGCGATCCATCCAGGGGTTCGAAGCCATGCTATGGCTGCGGAAGGGGTTCGGCTTCGCCGGTCACTGGACGGTCCACGAGCAGAACCGGCTGCTCGGGTTCTGCTTCGGACTTTCGCAGGTTAACAAAGCGTAAAACCGGGATCGGCCGAGCCCGATTTGCAACCCATCCAGGAGCTTGCGACAAGCCCGTCGTCGACCAGCCTGTCAACTTCTGCTGCGGAGAAGCCGCAAACGCCGAGGTCGAATGACAGATCGAGCTTCAG
>CAXTGN010000796.1:0-517 GCA_964243455.1 uncultured Acidobacteriaceae bacterium | reverse complement strand
CGTAAAGCTCGGCCGGTCCGGGCCCGCTCTGCAACCTGCTCGAGATTTTGCGACAGGCCCCGTTAAGGCGCGTACTCAAGGCTCATCGAGCTCACACCAGCAGCGACGTTCACCCCCGACTCGGTTTGAATGGAAAGCGGTTGAAAGGTGATGCTGCCGTTATCTCCACCAAAAAGAGCATTGGTGCCGATCCCTTGTCCGGCACTGGCTGAAGCCGAAGCTCCCTGAAATGTACCCGCCAAAGCTCCGGGCCCAACAGCACCACCCACCGACACTACGCCCCACGTCAGTTTACCTGGCCCTTGGTCACCCAGCGTGAGGCCAAAATTGTTGATGGTCCCGACGTAATGCTGAGGCCGGGCACCATTGGCGGGCGAATACTCGCAATTTAAACCACGGCTTGATGTGATGACAAACCCAGCGCCGCCCGACACGTTGCAAACGAGCTGACCGACAGGGCCAGCAATAGCTCTGGTTGAAATTAGGGGTAGGGTACAAAGAAGGATGGTCAACCCCA
>CAXTGN010000795.1:1113-2415 GCA_964243455.1 uncultured Acidobacteriaceae bacterium | reverse complement strand
TTGCGCAGCCTTCCAGACGCGAGCATCCGCGGGGGACGGACCGGCCTCAGACAGCCCGTCCGCTGCCGCTCCGGCCGATGCTTGGATCGTCGTCATCGCACCACCAAGTCTGCCTGCAACGCTCCGGCAGCCTTGATGGTCTGCAGGATGCTGATCATGTCGCGTGGTCCTACGCCGAGCGCGTTCAGGCCGCTCACCAGATCACGTAGGCTCGGCCCGTCCTTCAGGATGCCCAGCCGCTTGCCGGCACCAGTATCCACTTGCACTGACGTGCGCGGCAGTATCGCGGTCTGTCCCTTCGAGAACGGCGCTGGCTGTGAGGCCTGAGGCGTCTCGGCGACCTGTATGGTGAGGTTGCCCTGCGCGATCGCGACCGTGCTGATGCGGACGTTGTCGCCCATCACGATCGTGCCGCTCGCCTCGTCCACGACCACGATCGCCGGTGAGTCGGGCTGCACCATGAGATCCTCGATCTGCGACAACGTCTCGACGACATCACGGCCCGCCAGCGAAAGCGCGACCGTCCGCGGATCGGTAGCCCGCGCCAGACCGCTCCCGAGGGTCTGGTTGATCACGGAGGAGATCCGCTCCGCGGTCGTCAGATCGGGGTTGCGCAGCGACAGACGCAGCTCGCTCTTCACGCTTAGGTCTACCGGCACCTCTCGTTCAACGGTAGCGCCATTCGCCATGTGAGCGCTGGTCGGGATGTTGCGCGTGATCGACGCCGCTGCGCCACGCGCCGAGAAGGCGCTGGACACCATCTGACCCTGGGCAACCGCGTAGACCTCACCGTCCGCGGCCATCAGCGGCGTCACCAGCAGCGTTCCCCCCGACAGGTCGGTCGCGTCACCGGCGGCCGAGATCGTAATGTCGATCCGGCTGCCGCCATGTACGAAAGCCGGAAGATCGGCCGTAACCATCACCGCGGCGATGTCCTTGGTCTGCAGCTTCGCTTCCTGGTCCCGTATGTTCACTCCCAGCCGCTCGAGCATGCTGATCATCGACTCCCGCGTGAAGACGGAGTTGTTCAGCCGATCTCCGGTGCCGTTCAGTCCGACGACGAGGCCGTAGCCGATAAGCTGGTTGCTCCGGATACCCTCGACGTCGGAGATGTCCTTGATCCGCACCTGCTCGGCATAGGCCGGCAAGGAGACCAACAGGCTCAGCAGGGCGATCAGCAGCCGGAACTTGTGCATGGAGTCCTGTGTCAGTGCTCAAACGAGCCGCTCCTCATCCTAGCTCGCCAATTACCAACAAATTATCAACGACAAGGTCGGACTCGTAATGATAAGCAGCGGTGCG
>CAXTGN010000795.1:0-1103 GCA_964243455.1 uncultured Acidobacteriaceae bacterium | reverse complement strand
GATCGACCGCCGCCGACACCGGCTTCAGGATCCCCTCGCTGCCGGATGTGTCCGATCAGGCGGCAATGGGTCAGGCGCGCGCCGCGCCCTCCACGGCCGCCACCGGCGCCATGCTCGCACTTCAGGATCAGATCGGATCGGGGACCCGTTGCGGACCGGACCTGACAGACTGGGAGGCGCGGCGTCACGGTCAGGAGATCCTGGAAGCACTGACGGCGCTGCAGAAGACGCTGCTGGCCTCCTCCGCCGGCTCCGCACAGGGCCTCGCCCGTCTAGCCGCTCTCGCGGAAATGGATCCGATGGTGCATGACCCGACCCTCGCCCGCGTCCTGAGCTCCATCCGTCTTCGTGCGCGACTGGAGCTCCTGCGTCGGGCTCCTCGCCTGCAGGACCCGGACGGCGCATCAGCGGCGACCGCCATCACGGATTCTGTGACCGGCTCGTGACGAACGGTCAAATGCTCTTGGCGGCAGAGGTCCCGGTAGCTATAAGCCGCGCAATTCTGAAGGCCGGTCGCTGATCTCAAGCCGGCAGGCATTAATCGGGTGAATGGGCGTTCGAGGGTCCCTCCCTTCGGCTGCATCTCTTTAGGATCGGCGACGATGATCACCTTACCTGCCGACTACCGCCCATCCGATAACGAGGAGTTCATGAACCCGATCCAGGTGGAGTACTTCCGTCTCAAGCTCATGAGATGGCGGGCGGATCTGCTCAAGGAAGCGGATGGGACCCTCGCCAGCCTGTCGGAGGGTGGTATCCATGAGGCGGACATCACGGATCGGGCGACCGTGGAGACGGATCGGGCGTTGGAACTGCGGACCCGAGACCGTGCTCGCAAGCTGATCGCGAAGATCGGCTTGGCGCTGCTCCGCATAGAGAACGGGACCTACGGGTACTGCGAGGAGACCGGTGAACCGATCGGCCTGAAGCGGCTCGAGGCGCGGCCGATCGCTACACTGTCGATCGAGGCGCAGGAGCGTCATGAACGAATGGAGAAAGTGCATCGCGACGATTGAGCGGATGTCGATTCAGAACGGCAGCACGATGTCCATGAGCTGCTGTCCGTAACGCGGCGTCTGCAGATCGGTGAGTTGGCCGCGGCC
>CAXTGN010000794.1:0-2417 GCA_964243455.1 uncultured Acidobacteriaceae bacterium | reverse complement strand
CTTGCTGGAGGCGGGCGCGGCGGCGCAGGCAAGGACGTTGGACGCGGGTACAACGTGGGCCGTACTGGCGTGGGGCGACACCTGCGCTTCGATGCAGGGAACTGAGAATGGGGAAGCTCAGGGCGTACCACTTCCGTTCGCGGATGTGCCGAGTTGGGACTCAAGTCGGCGGCCCCTAAGCCGATAACCCGGACAGCGCATGCTATCGCCCATCTGGGCGGAAAACAGCGGGCGCGGGGGATCTTTGTGACGATCAGCAACGCTAGCCAGGCTCAGAAGAGATTTCGGTTTCAGGAACAGCTAATGAGCCGGGCGCTGTGGCGACTTTTAAACCTTCTTGCCGTTTTCGCGGCGAGTGTACAGGCCTACCCGGGGACGTTTGCTCCTGGGCAGACCACCTTTGCCGCAACGCTGGTGGGAGCGAGTTCCGCGCCTGTGACGGTTACGCTCATCGCGGTTTCCGGGGGAACAGCGGGTGCCCCTCTTGCGACCACGGAGGGTGTCGCCAGTGCGAATCTGGCGGAGTTCGCGGTCAGTAATGGCGGGACGTGCGGAGCCGCTCCGAACTTGACAACGGGGCAGAGCTGCACGATTTCCGTGGTGTTTTCGCCGCGATATCCCGGAATGAGGCATGGAGCCGTCGTGCTGAAGAGTGCCGGCGGGCAGCCCCTGGCAAGCACGTTGGTGAGCGGCGTGGGCATGGGGAGCCTGCCGGTTCTGATGCCGGGCCAGATCAGCACCGTGGCCGGTAATGGGCAGTGGTTTTACAAAGCTGATGGGGTGCCTGCCACGGAAGCGCCCATCTATCTGCCCGCGGGTCTGGCGGTGGACGGAGCCGGGAATCTGTACCTGGCTGACTCCACCAACAACCGGGTGCGCCGCGTGGATGCGGTCACGGGCACCATCACCACCGTCGCGGGCAACGGGAGCGCTGGAACGGAGGGGGATAGCGGCCCGGCGACAGCGGCCGAGGTCACGAGTCCGACCGGCCTGGCACTGGATGGCGCGGGGAATCTGTACATAGCCGATACAGGCAACAACACGATTCGTCGTGTAGACGCGATCACGCACAACATCACCACGGTTGCGGGCACACCTGGCGTGGCGGGCTATGCAGGGGATGGCTACCCGGCGACCAGTGCCAAGCTGGATGCGCCTCAAGGTCTAGCGATCAGCCCGAGCGGCGACCTCATCATTGCGGACACCTCGAATGCGCGTGTTCGTGTGGTTACGGCCAGCGATGGCATGATCCAAACGATCGCGGGCACGGGTGTCCCGGGCTACAACGCTGATGAAATCGCGGCCTTGAGCGCCCAGCTGAACGATCCTTCCGGTGTGGCGTTGCGCGCGGACGGCGCGATCGCGATTGCAGATCTGAGCAACAACCGCGTGCGCCAGATGACGGTGGGTGGCAACATCAGCACCGTCGCCGGCACGGGCGCACTGGGCTACACGGGAGATGGTGGGCAGGCAACGCAGGCTGAGCTACAGGGGCCTGCCGCAGTGGCTTTCGATCCTGCCGGCGATCTCGTGATCGCAGACAGTGTCAACAACTGCCTTCGTCTGGTGTACGGAGCGCAGAGCACGATTATCACCCTGTCCGGCACACCGAGCGATGACCGGTATGCGGGAGACGGCGGACCGGATAACCAGGCCCGTATGCACGGGCCGGATGGCCTGTTCTTCGACGCCGGTGGCAATCTCTGGGTCTCCGATCACTTCAACAACCGCGTGCGGGAGATCAGCGGATCGCTGCTGACCATTGGGCCCTACCCGACGATGAAGGTGGGTAAGACATCGCAGCCGATTTCGGAAGCGATGATCAATGCAGGCAATGAGCCGCTTACCTTGAGCAGCCCCGTGCTGCAGCAGGCGTCACTGGATGCGACGACGACGACCTGTGGGCAGTCTTCGATCTCGCCTGCTGCGTTCTGCAACATGGGCGTCCAGTTCGCGCCGACCACGGTGGGGACCAGTGAGAACGGGTCGATCACCTGGGACTCCAATGCGCCGAACGTCACGCCGGTGGATCAGCTGTACGGGCAGGTTTTGAGCGTTGAGCCCACGACCGTGGCGATCCGCTCAAGCGCGAACCCGGGTTTGCTGGGGCAGTCCGTGAACCTGATTGCCACGGTGACGAGTGACGATGAGAACCGCACCGGTACCGTGGACTTCGTTGAAGGCACGACGACCTGGTGCCATGACATTGCGCTTGGGGCTGATGGAACGGCCACCTGCACTGTTCCGGGACTGGCTCTGGGGACCCATAGCTTTACGGCAGATTACTCGGGCGACAACAACAACGCGGCGAGCCAATCTCCTGCCTTCCAGGAGACGATCAAGCAGCAGGCGGCGCTGGCGATGGGTGTTTCGGCGAGCCCTGCCGTAGTCACGAGCAACATCGTTGTATCGGTTAA
>CAXTGN010000793.1:0-2422 GCA_964243455.1 uncultured Acidobacteriaceae bacterium | reverse complement strand
TTCGGCTTCTTCGAGGCGGAGGTGGTCGGAGGGGCCGTTGCGGAACTCGAGGAGGACGGAAGGGAGCCAGCGGCGGAGGGCTACGTTGAGGATTGGACCGGAGAGGTCGGGACGGTTGGGGAGAAGACGCTGGGCCACGGTGGCCAGTTGGGGGCCGAAGACACGACCCAGGGAGTAGCCGTGGGCGTTGCCCACGCGCGCGGCGACGGGACGGGTCCAGAGCACGGCGGAGCGCCGGTGGTTCAGTAAGAGAGGCAGGCTCCACGAGAGCTGAACGAGGTTTGTCCCGATAAAAGCGTCAGGGGCTTCGCGCGACACCAGGTTCAGACGGTCGCGGTTTACGATGATGCCGCTGATGAAGGTGAACATGATGTTCACGACCAAGGCGAAGTCGTGGGCGTCGCGGATGGTGTGCACGCGGCGGCCCAGGGGATCTTCGGTCCGCTCGGCGCGGTAGTCCTCGCGGTAGCCGTAGCTGGTGGCGTAGACCAGATCGAGCTCTGCAGGTTTACCGGTGGACGTCTGTAAGAGGCTGAGCACTTCCGACACGGCGTCCGGCACGATGAGGTCGTCGTCGCCGCACATCCAGAAAAAGTGACCCCCTGCCTGGGCAAAGCAGAAAGCAAAGTTCGCGTCGGCACCGATGTTTGCTGGGTGATGGTGGGTGCGCACGCGGGCACCGGCTGCGGCGAAGCTTTGCGTGGCTGCGGCGATGACCTGAGCGGTGCCGTCGTCGCTGGCGTTGTCCGAGACGAAGAGCTCGACGTCCGAGAGCCCGGCCAGTTGCGGCTGCAGTACGGCCAGCAGGGCTTCGAGCTGGGCGGCGCGATTGAAGGTGGGGATGGCGATAGTCAGGATGGGCTGACGGAGCGCCTTCTGGGAGGAATCTGTGCGCTCCAGCAGTTCCAGTTCAGGCGGCATGCCAAATCCTCCGCCAGCGCAGAAACGTGTAGGTTCCGTAACCGAGCCCGATAAACAACGTCCCCACAGCATACGCCGCGGCGATGCCCCATGCACCTCCATGGGGGTTCTGCCAGCGGCCGAGCAGGTAGGCGACCGGGGCGATATAGAGGGCGCCCGCGATGGAGTTGATCATGAACTTTTCCTGCTTGTGGGCGCGCAGGTAGAGCGCCTCGGCGAAGACGACGATGTTGCCGAGCGTGCCAAAAAGCAGCATGGCGAGGGGCACAGGCCCGAGGAGGCGGCTAGCCAAGGGGACGCCGTGCGAGCGGATGCCCCATCGGCCTAGCAAGAGGAAGACGAGCCAGACGGCGCTGCAGCCAATGACGGCGGCGAGCACGGATTGCCAGAGGGCGCGGAAGAACGCTTTGTCGAGGGCGGCGTATTCCTTGCGGGCGATCATGCGGCCGAAGGGGGCGGCCTTGGTGTTCATCCAGGCGACGGCCATGGAACTCAGAGTGCCGCAAACACTGAGGCTCATGCCCATCTGGCCGGCTTCGACGGGGCCGCGAGCGTTCATGAGGATGGGATTGAAGAGCTGCGAGGTGACGTAGCCGGCGAGCCAGGAAATGGCGATACGCCACTGAAAGGGCCAGACCTCACGGCGCCAGTCGATGCGGAACTCACCCGATTTGTGACGCAACAGAGGCAGCAGTAAACCGCGCTTTGAGGCGATAAACCAACCGCCTGCAAGGGCCTGCCCCAGAATGAAGCATCCGGGGGCATATAGCCCGCCTTTTAGCAGGAAGGCGGTCCAGCCCAGGACGGTGCCGGCGATGGATTGGCGGAGACGTGTGCGGGCGACCTCCGGGACGTAGCCGCAGCCTTCAAGGAAGGAGAACAGGGGATCGACCTGGAAGGTGCAGCTGGAGGCGAAGACGACCAGGAGCCACGGCAGAACATAGTGCACCGTGGCGACTGCTCTTGGGCCCTGGTCGGCGTGGTGAAAGAAGGCGAGACCCACCGGGACCAGCGAGACGGCCATGAGCACGGAGCCGACCGTGTACCAGCGGACGGACTTCTGAAGGACGTTGGCCAGTCGGCCGTGCGCGTGCGGGGGGCCGGTGATGCGGCCGTCGGGGGCGAGGTCGAGGTGGGCGGCCTCGTGCGAGGCGGCCTGGAGAATGACGACGGAGAAGCCAAGCTCGAAGACGATCTGGAGCGCTACGAGGGAGTAGAAGGTGTAGTAGAAGCCCTGCTCGGCGGGGGAGAGATAGCGGGCGATGAAGACGAGGGTGCCGATGCCGGCGAGGGAGGACCAGGCGCGGGCGAGGACGGTGAAGGCGACCGCGCGGTCGACGCCGAGGGTGTCGGCGAGGCGGCGGAGGGGGGTGGATGCCGTGGGTAGGTGGGGCGGGATGGCGGCTTCCGGCGGTAGCTGCGGGCTGGACGCTACGCCGGGTTCCGCCGGGGTTTCGGGCTGCCGGGATGCTGGACGGGGATCTCGCTCGAGAGGAGAAAT
>CAXTGN010000792.1:0-2427 GCA_964243455.1 uncultured Acidobacteriaceae bacterium | reverse complement strand
CTGAGCCTCAAACATAAAGCAGAAAGAAGCTGAGCAGTCCAAAAAATACGCAGTATATCGAAAATGGACGCATCGCCCATTGCTCGTGTGACCGGAAATAGTGCATGAGGAATGCCGTACTGCCGAAGGCGGTCGCTCCCGCCACGATCGCCGCGAGTATCGCGGGCGTCCAGTTGGACACTGCCACTGCGGATCGGTGAAGATGCAGTGCCTGTTGAACGGTCGCTGCGAGGATGATCGGCGTTCCGATGAGAAAAGAAAATCGAGCCGATGCTTGATGATTTACGCCCTGCAGCACCCCTCCCACTATGGTCGCACCAGAGCGAGATATACCGGGAATGAACGCGAGGCATTGCCAAAATCCTATGATGATGGCGTCGACCCTAGTCAGGTTTGCGATCGGGCGATGAGCCACACGCTTACCAGCAGCAAGCTTCTCGCCGACCAGCAGCAGGACGCCGTTCAAGACCAAGAAGATCGCGGCGACTTGCGGCGTACCGAAAAGCCGACGGAGGAAGCTCTCGAAGAGAAAGCCGAGAATCACCGCGGGGATCGTCGCCAGGATGATGAGAGAGACGATGTGCCGACTTTCCTTCGTCATGGAGGCCGTTCCGAGCCCAATAGTGCCACGTGCGAGTGCGAACCAATCGCGCCAGAAGTAGGCGAGGAGGGCGCAAGCCGTACCGAAATGCAGGGTGACGAGGAACGGGAGGAAGGCAGCTCCTCGTTGATCGATTGCCCAGTGAAGGAGAGCTGGCAGGATCACAGCATGCCCCAGGCTACTGACCGGAAACAATTCGGTCACTCCCTGCAGAACCGCAATGATCAGTGCCTGAATGGTCGTCATGTCCACAGTCTCATCCTCACTATCAACGTGGTGTTGCCGCAGCCGTGGCAAACCTGCAAGCTCCCTCCCTTGACGTCTTTCCTCTCCATAATGCATATCCGGCCTGCTCCCGAGGAAGGGTAATGGCTCACATGTCAAATATTCTCCGTGCAACATCATAGGTGGATAGCCACAGTCACGAGCGGTGCCGTGATCGCTGTGACGATCGGATTTTATTCCTATGCGATCACGCGGCTAAGAAGCAGTGCTTCGGAACGCTACCTCCTGCACGCCGTGTTCCTGTCCTCAAATGGTCTCCATGAAGGTGCTGACGTAAATCTGGCCGGGGTGAAGATCGGCAGTGTTTCCTCGATCGAGTTGGATCCAGCAGCCTTCGTGACGCATGTTGATTTTCATGTCGATGCTGGATACGAGCTGCCGCAGGATACAACCATTGGTATAGGTAGCAGCGGCTTTACCGCCGCGAACGCCCTGATGGTAGATCCTGGACGATCCACAAAGATGCTTGCTCCAGGTGACAGCATACGGTCGACACGGGAGATGTTGAGCCTCGAGCAGACGGTCAGCCAATATATCTTTGGAGCCGGTGGCCTCGGAAGCAACGCAGCACCTTAGGCTGAGGTCCTAATCGTTCATCGGGTATGAAGCCATCAGGCGGCGCTGTGTGAGCCAATCCCTGAAGATCTTCAGCAGGCCACTACTCTTGAACCCGGCCTCGCGTAACGAGGCACCGATCTCGAATGCTTGTCGGTAGTGGTTGAATTGCGCGCGATAGGCGTCCAATAGAGATGTTGATGGATCCCAGATATGCGTCGCTTCCGAGCCTACCCCGTTGATCTCAATGATTCGAAATTCGTCGCCGCGTCTTAGGCTTGCAACGCTGAGATACCGAACGTCAATCCGACCGAAATAGAAATCGGGAACGTCGGACATGATGCGGTCGATTTTCTCCGTGAGCATCGATGTGATGTCGGACGCACCATTTGAGAAAATCGATCCCTTACAGTGATTGCCGGCGAACACCAGCCGTATCGGCGCACCAGAGTTAGGAACTTCGTCCAGACGAGCTTGCAGGCGCTGCAGATAAAGGTGAGGGACAAGCCGAGTGCGTGGGTCAGCAAGAATCAGTTCATGTATGGTCGATCGGCCGTCACCGAAAAGGATCGGTGCTCGCTTGTGCGTGAGCGATGTTATACTGCCCGCGGGCGACCGAGGGTGCTTGATGTAAAATATTCCGGCCTCGCCCTCATAAGGAACCAGTTCCTGGAGGACTAGATCTATGTTGCGAGGAAACGAGGCCAGGACCGAGTGTAAAGTCTCCTCGTCATGCGCCAGCCGAACACCGGTGCCGTTGCATCCGATGTCCGGCTTGACGACGATGGGTAGAGCTAGCCCTCCTTGACGCATCAAATTCAGCGCCCGCGGTAGATCCTGTTCAGCCGTCCGGAATTTCTTATATCGGGCAATCCAGGAGGCGGCCGTCGAGCCTGCCTGGTCGAGGATCGAGCATTTGCTCTCGCCGCAGAGACCCCCTGTCGAAATCTGCGGGTTGGCCAAGGATGGGAGGCTGAAGTCGCGAT
>CAXTGN010000791.1:0-2427 GCA_964243455.1 uncultured Acidobacteriaceae bacterium | reverse complement strand
GACCTTCTCGTCGACGCCATCCGATACGGCGACAGGCCTGAGACTAAAGCTGAGCTCTTCCGCAAGGTGGACGGCGCGGTCGATGTCGGCGCGATCGAGGCACTCGTTGCCGAACGTAAGCTGACCAGCGAGGGCATGGACCCTAACGCAGTGTCGGCGGTTCGCGAGGAGATGGAGCGCGCCCAGGCGCGACGGCTTCAACCGCATTTCATCGGCTCGTTCTTCCGCGAAGCGTTCACTCTGCTCGGCGGTCGCATCGCGGAACGGGAGCGCGGACGTTTCGAGATTACCCGCGTGCCGTCGGTGCTGAAGGAGCGCGACCGGCTAATCGGCCGCGGCGATCCGGTTCTCGACCGCTATGCGCGGGTGACGTTCGAAAAGGCCCTTATTGTTGGGCAGCCGCAAGCAGAGCTGCTGGCTCCCGGTCACCCGCTGCTCGAGTCTGTCGTGGACGTCGTCCTGGAGCGCTTCGGACCACTGCTCGGCCAAGGGGCGGTGCTGGTGGACGATGCCGACGGCGGCACCGACCCGCGCCTGCTTGTCTACCTTGAACACGCCGTGCGTGACGGCCGTGTCGCTCGATCTGGCGAGCCGAGAGCGATCTCGCAACGTCTCCAGTTCATCCACCTTAGGGCGGACGGCTCGGCTGCGGACGGCGGCTCAGCGCCCTACCTCGACTACCGGCCGATCACGGCGGACGAGCGTGCGGCGGTCTCGGACGTGATCGATGCTCCGTGGCTCGCGGGCGGTGTCGAGCAGCGCGCTGTCGGCTACGCCATCGCCAGCTTGGTCCCGGCGCACTTGGCCGAAGTGAGGTCGCGAAAACTGGCGGAGATAGACAAGGTTGAGCGAGAGGTCCGCGCGCGGCTGACCCGCGAGATCAACTACTGGGATGCCCGCGCCGCGCGGCTGCGCGAAGAGGAGCGCGCAGGCAAGGAGCAGCGGATCAACGCTTCCAACGCCGAAGCGACAGCGCAGCGTCTGGTCGAGCGATTGCACAAGCGCCAGGAGGAGCTCGATCGCGAGCGACAGATCACGGCGCTTCCCCCGTTGCTGAAGGGTGCCGCTTTGGTTATCCCCAAGGGCCTTATCTGCGCACGAACCGCGCCGGCCCCTGAGCCGGTAGCGTCTGGCTTCTGCGAAGATCCTGCCGCCCGTGTGGTTGTCGAGCTTGCCGCAATGGAGGCGGTCATGGCGCACGAGCGGAGCCTCGGTCACACGCCGGTTGACGTTTCTGCGCAGAAGAAAGGATGGGACATCGAGAGCCGGGACGGCGCTGGTGGACCGCTGCGGCTAATCGAGGTGAAAGGACGGCACGCCGATGCGCGCGACGTTATCATCACCAAGAACGAGATCCTCGCTTCGCTGAACGCTCCCGAAGCCTTCCACCTCGCGCTGGTCGCGGTGTCCAACGGATTCGCGCACGAGCCCGTCTATGTGCAGCGCTTCTTCAAGCGCGAGCTGGGCTTTGCGGAGACGGCGGTCGTGTTCAATCTCAACGACCTACTGTCGCTGAAAGCGAAAGCCGCCTGACGCTTCGCCTCGACATCCACGTCCCGCGAGGTATATAATCGGCCAGCAATTCTATACAGGACGAGTTGCATGGCGCTCAGCTTCAAGGACCAAGAAACGGACAGCCTCGCGCGTCAGGTCGCGAGCCTAACCGGTGAGAGCTTGACCGAGGCGGTGCGTGGCGCGCTTCGGCTGCGGCTGCGTGACGAGCAGCTTAAGCGCGGCAAGCAGCCGTGGGACGACGCCGCAATCGACGCGATCATCGCGAGGTTCAAGTCGCTGCCCGTGCTGGACGATCGTACCGACGACGAGATCCTGGGCTATGATGAGAACGGCCTCCCCTCCTGATGGTCGTCGATAGCTCCGCGCTCATAGCGATCCTGCGCGGAGAGCCGGAGGAGCCCGCATTCCGTAATGCGATCAGGACCGCGCCTAACCGCCTCCTCGGCGCACCCACTCGCGGGGAGGCGAGCATGGTGGCGCTGGGACGCCGGGGCGAGCGTGGCCTGGAGCAGATGCAGGCACTAATCGAGCGCCTGGAGCTGGAAGTCGTCCCGCTTTCGGACGACCACGCGAAGCTCGCCATCGAGGCCTTCCGGCGCTTCGGCAAGGGACGCCACTCAGCGAGCCTGAACTACGGTGACTGCTTCTCCTACGCGCTCGCCAAGGCGACCGGCGAACCCTTGTTGTTCAAGGGCGACGACTTTTCACAGACTGATATTAAGCGAGCCGTATGACGACGCCTGTCCGAAAAAAGTTAATTGAAGTTTCCATTCCACTGGAGGCAATCAATGCAGAGTCGTCCCAGCGCAAGCAAAAGGCTCCCAAGGGTTACCCGACTGCAATCCATAAGTATTGGGCGCAACGTCCAGTCGCGGCCTGTCGTGCCGTACTGTTCGCGCAGCTTGTCGATGA
>CAXTGN010000790.1:1216-2430 GCA_964243455.1 uncultured Acidobacteriaceae bacterium | reverse complement strand
ATTCAATCATCGCCAGTGACTCCTACACCCGGATGACTAACTTCATCGCGAAGACGCTTGCATCGGGGATGGGCCTCTATGTCGGACAGGTGATAAACTCGACACTGTTAAGCAACGTCCGGGCTACACTGCTCGGCTTCCTGTCAAACCTAGTCGGGCAGGGAATCCTCGGAAGCGTAGACGGTTCGACACCCTATGCAGTCGTCTGCGATGCCACGAACAACCCTTCAACGAGAACATCGCTGGGCTATGTACAGGCTGATGTTCAGGTGCGTTACCAGGGCATCAACGAGAAGTTCATCGTCAATCTACAAGGTGGTCAAGGCGTGTCGATAACGACGCCTAATACCAACAGCTGACGAGGCGCTGCCGTCGGTCGAGTTCCGCATCATGACGAGATAGACAGGATCAATCAGTGGGCAATCCATACAGCATCGGGCGCGACTGCCAAGTCGTGCTACTGTGGAACGGCATCCGCATCGATTTACGCGATGTTGTTGGTTTTCAGGCTGAACAGCAAGTCAAGCTGCAGCGATCCGATCCGCTGAACAGCGTTCCGGTTGAATTCAACACACCAGCTGGTTGGAGAGGGCAGTTCCAGATCGATCGCGGCTCCTCGGCGCTGGATGACCTCGTGGCAGCCATAGAGGCAGCTTTCTGGAACGCCGGCGTGATCGGGTCAGGGACGATCTACCAGTACCTGACGGAGTCCGATGGCTCGGTCAGCACCTACGAATTCATCGGTGTGGCCCTGACTTTGACACAGGCCGGGATCTACAAGGCAGAGAACATCGTGACACAGACCGTCAGCTTCTTCGCTAGTCAGAGAAATAGGATCTGAAGATGCTGCCTTCCGAGATCGATAGTGGGGATGGCCGGCGGTTCTCCCTTCGTGAAGCAAGTCCAGCTGATATGTTGGATCTCATTGAAGCGGCGGGAAGTGCCGCTTCGTCAGGTGCATGGATGCGATACGCACTCATGATCTGCTCCGTGTGTGCGATCGACGGCAAGCCGGTCCTCGTGCCTCTCACCAAGAATGCGGTTCGAGAGCTCGGACGACGGATCGGAAATGTCGGAATGGAGGCACTTGCTCGTGCCCATTATCCCGAGGAAGACGAAGTTGACGCCGCAGCACCGGTAGAGGCCGAAGTCGCAAAAAACTGAGTAGGCACTCCTTGTTGATGCAGATTCTATATCTTGCACGCAACGGGGTG
>CAXTGN010000790.1:230-1206 GCA_964243455.1 uncultured Acidobacteriaceae bacterium | reverse complement strand
TAATGGCGATGTCAACCGAGCGGCGATTTGCCTGCTGCGTCTCTCTCGGGGAGATGGACGGAGGACAGTTCGATTGGTCAACGTTGAGGTGGGTGGTTCAGCCCAGCTGAGCCAGCTTCTCAAGCAGGCGAGGGATGGCAGATATGAGATCAGCTGTCCGCTGGTTCGAGGCCGCACGCTCCGGAGCACTCGGGCGCAGCGCTCACGACATCGCGCTTCGGCGCTGCGTGCTCCGGAGTGGTCCAGGAGCCATCGACACGTCGAAACTGCCGGCCGGGCTTTCGGCGGCGCTCCAGAGTAGACACCCGGCATTATCTTCCTGGCACGTAGTTCCTGTTAAGGCGACGCCATCGAAAAGCTTATCGGAGCGCGCCGTTCAAGATTTGGCCGACGTCGGTCTGCGGAGGCGCTTGATCGAAGCTGAACTGCAGTCTAGCCGCAGCGTCGACCAAGCAGGATCGACATCAGCCCTACACACCATCCTCGATAACAGTCGCCGCAGCAGGATCACCTCCCAGGACATATCGATCAAGCATGTTAGCGGTTCTTCTGCAGCATCGGCGCAGGTTCAGGCTACTGTTTCCAGTTCTGCGGCACCAAGGTTATTGGCTGTAATCGAGCGTGCTGCTGGTGCTGAGCCTCTACCACGAGCTGTTTTGAACAGTGAGCAACGGGTGACAGGCAGAGACGCCTCGACTGCTTCTCCGCCAACTAAATCGCGTGGACCGACTATTCTTCAGAGGCTGATCGAAGACAAGAGGAATGGCGGTCCAGTATTGGCCCCATCTTCGGATGTCCGATCGCAGCGCTCATCAACGGAGCCCCCCGGGAGTGCGGTCAAAACAACCGACATGCCTCCCGCTGATGTCAGCTTAGGAAGAGAGCTGTCTTCCTTGGGGCTGGGCTTGAGTCTAAGGAGGTCCGCCACTTCGAGGCCGAACGTTGGATCACTAATCCCGCCGCGGATCGTCGGAAA
>CAXTGN010000790.1:0-220 GCA_964243455.1 uncultured Acidobacteriaceae bacterium | reverse complement strand
TGTCGCCATAGTTGCTTCCGTCGCACGTGTACTCTCCTCTGGAGTGCTGGGAGAAGGACATGAAGTCGTTCCTCGGAAGATGAACGAACCTCTCCGCAATGCCGGGGGGGCTCAGGAGTTAGGGGAACTGGCACCCGCACCGACGACTGCGCCACGTAGTTATGGAAGCCAATATCAGACGCCGTCTAATCGGGTCCCAAGCTACACCGACGCATCAGCC
>CAXTGN010000789.1:2039-2430 GCA_964243455.1 uncultured Acidobacteriaceae bacterium | reverse complement strand
GTGAACTCGACCGAACGCGCATGGAGCGCGACGTGCTAACACAAGCGATTGGCATCTTCGCGGAGATGCCGAAGCGAGGTTCCCCTTCATCGAGAAGCATGCCCGCATCCGGCCGATGCGTCTCATGTGTCGCGTGCTTGAGGTCTCGACCAGCGGCTACTACGGATGGCGGTCATGTCCCGAGAGTGCCCGATTGGCTGCAAACCGCCAGCCTCTGGACGATGTTCGCCGGATCCATGCCGGCCATTATGGCCTTTCCCGATCGCCCCGAACCTCCTGAAGCCGGAGTTCGTGGTCTCGGTGCCGAACACGGTCTGGCTCGCCGACATCACCTGCTTGCCGACTGGCAAAGGTAGGCTCTACCTGGCCGCCGTGCTCGATCTCGCGACAT
>CAXTGN010000789.1:0-2029 GCA_964243455.1 uncultured Acidobacteriaceae bacterium | reverse complement strand
CATGCGCGACCACATACGGTCCGAGCTGACGACCGCCGCGCTCATGATAGTCAACCAGCGGCAGAAGCTGGCGGCCGATCTCATCTGTCACACCGACCGTCGCAGCCAATACGCGGCCGAGGCCTACCGCAAGCAGCTCGCCGGCATCAAGGCAGCTCCGTCGATGAGCCGCACAGCCTGCTGCTACGACAACGCTCCGATGGAGAGCTTCTTCCACACCCTGAAGGTCAAGCTCGTTCATCAGCGACGGGGGTGAGTCGGGACGACGCCCAGCGCGACCTGTTCGCGTACATCGACGGCTACTACAACCGGCAGCGCATCCACTCAGCACTCGGCTACATCACGCCCGAGCAGGCCGAGCGGGAAGCGAGCTAAACGCCCGTGTCCACAAACCTTGGGGGAGGATCAGGTCCTCGCATCATCCGGTCGCCGGCTGGCATAGCGGAACGTCTTCGATTCCGTGCTAATGAGCCCGCACGCCCGCCCCTGTGTAGTCCCCTCTGCTCCATTGCCCAGGTCAAGGCAGCGCGCCGCCAGCCGGGCGTCAGCAATTTTTGCCAGCAGATCCCTCAGCGTCGGCACGTCCAGCACTAACGCCGTCAGCAGCTTCTTGGGCTTCGCGTTCTCGTCCTCGAGAACCTTCAGCCGCGTGGCGTCAGACACATCCATGCCGTGATACTTCGAGCGCCACGTCTAGGACGGCGCATCGCCGATCCCGTGCTTGCGGCAGGGCGCTCAAAAGCGCAGCTTTGCAGATCGACTGCGTAGGCAAGCTGGGTTGCGAAAACACCTCGTAAGATCTACTACTTTAGGCGAACGGAGGCATCCTAACCAACTGGATCTCTAATACATTCTAGCATAAACTGCTCCAACTTGACTACCATCCCTCTGGCTGTCTAGGATCGAGTTAGTATCGTTGATTAACAAATTTTTAGGGGTGCTGTGACTTGTCAACCTACTCGGCGCAACAGGGTCGAACCATCCAAAGCCTAAACGCGCAAGCGACCGATACTGTCTGGCAAGCTAGCTTTTCTTCTTCCGACGTGCTTTGCATGAGGTTGATGCAAGAAGGGGGTACACACTCTTCGGGAGACAAGCAAGTGTTCACTTCCTTAGCTGAATCGCTTGCTACCTCTCCGAGCAGTATTGAAGATGTTAAAGATCCGATGGAGGGCTCTGAAGCCGAGTTTCTATCCATATCAGACTTGATCTGTCTCTATTTCATGAAAAGCAGTTCGTCCGAGAAGTCATGAAACGAAATCGGTATTAGCTTCACGTACGAGCCAGTCTGTTTAACTTAACCTGCGGCCTATTGGCGCGGAGACTACGGTAGCATCGAAAGGAGTCTGTGTTGAACCAATAAGTAAACAAGCGGCCGTCGTTCAATATTAGCTGACCGCACTACCGCGACCGACTAGCTCGGCAGTCTGGTATTTCTCATGCCGCGCCGTGAAGCGTATTCTAGCGAGGTGGCCCGTGTGTTTCGGACAGCTGGTTGAGCTTGGTTCGCCCTGAGGAGAGGACGGACCCGATTATGAGCCAGCGGACGCGGTAATCAGCGGAGTTCGAGGCGCGGGTGGCTGTGAAGGCGTTGCGTAGGGAGCTGACGACGGCTCAACTGGCGAGAAGGCACGGCATCCACCAGACGATGGTGAGCGACTGGAAGCGCCACGCCATGCAGGGCATGGCCGCGGTCTTCTCCCGCAAGACAGCGGTTCAAGAGAGCGCCCGGGCAGGCGAGGCCGAGATGGAAAAGCTGCATGCCAAGATCGGTCGGCTCCTGGTGGAGCAGGATTCTCGGCCAAGACTTCCGGTCGATGAGCCTGCAACGGCGGCGCCAGATAATCGAGCCGGATCATCCGGAGCCGTGCGCCCCTCCGCTCGGCCGCCGCGCTGCAGGTAGTTGGCGAGGTCGGGCGGCATGTTAGCCATCAAGACATCGAACAGGCGGCCGATGTCGATCCCATCCTCCATGGTGATCATCGCACTCAGCACGTTCCGCACGAGGTTCGAGAAGAGAGCCTGGAGA
>CAXTGN010000788.1:1308-2432 GCA_964243455.1 uncultured Acidobacteriaceae bacterium | reverse complement strand
TTTCGCACCTCCGTAAGAAGCTCGAGACCCGTCATCGGCTGCATGTTCCAGTCACTGATCACGAGACCGTAGTGACCCGTCTTCAGCTTGCTCAGGGCCTCACCTCCATCTGAAGCTTCCTCGACATTGTGGAACTCGATCTGCTTCAACAGATTACGTATGATCCGCAACATTGTCTTGTAATCGTCGACGATCAGCACGTTCATTGACTTGTCTATAGACATGGGTATGGCTTTCGTTCTCGAGTTCTAGGGGGTCGCACCAGACGTGGCCGGGATCGGCACCGCGACGACATCCTGGCGGAGACGCATCTGTGCGAGCATCTGTGTTGCCAGGCGGGCCCGCTCAGGCTGCATCGCGGCGAGTATTCCTGCTGCCTTGCGGTCGTTCATCCTATCGAGGACCTCAAGCAGGACATGCATATCGAGAACATCGAAGATGGCCGCAGCATCGCGCGGCTTCATACTCTCATAGACCTTGACTAGGCCGCTCCAGTTTGCATCCTGACGTTGCTTTCTAGCATGGTCGAGTTCGTCCAGTCGGCTCTGCAGGGCTGTCATATGGTCAATCTTGCTCTGCAGACGAGCTTCAGCCGCATCGAGAACTGTGCTGCGCTCTTCTAGAGCATGTTCACGTGCATCGAGCTGCTCGCGCCGTTTAAGCAGATCCTGCAGCAAGGTCCGCTCGGCACTGCTTATCTCTCTGGTTGACGTCTGATTAATGCTCGGCACGGGCGCCGTATTCAAAACAACGGGCATTGGGGGCTCGACCGCTGGGATTTGCTGCGGCGCTACGCCGAGCGCATCACCAGCATTCCGCGCGAAGGTCACGACCTTCGCCGAGAGAAGAAGGAGAATCACGATCATAGTGACCGGAAGCAGACGGAGCGGCAGCAGACGGGATGCCATGATCGTTACCGCGCCATCCGCAGGGCACGCAGCAATTCTTTCTCAGCTTGACTGCGAACCCGGCTGTCGCCTTCTCCGGATAAAGCCTCCTCTGGGACCGCATGAAGCTTGGCGACCGGTCTGGTCGATGATCGCGGCAATAAAGGTGTAGGCTCGGCGGTCGGGCGCGCCTGCCGGACAAGATTGTCCAGCTGATCTGCGAGCTTCTCACCGCGT
>CAXTGN010000788.1:0-1281 GCA_964243455.1 uncultured Acidobacteriaceae bacterium | reverse complement strand
CCTTAGCTTGGTCGACGTGTCGGGCGATCTGACGTCCGGCTCCATCGGCTACGACACGAAGTCGATCGATACCCCCCTCGGCTTGGCGAGTGCTTTCATTGAAGCCGGCTACGAGTTCCTCTAACGCCGCCCGATCTCGACGCAGCACGCCGAGCGCCTTCTCCAACCGAAAAGCGTGGAACAGAGTAGCCACAAGAAGCCCGATTAGCAGGGTTTCCAATGACCATTGCATGCTACTCATGCCCTAGTCCTCGTCACGACCGACGCATCGCGATCGTGTCAGGGTTGACCTGAGGTCTTCCCAACACTTGATCGATCCGCACGGCTATCTGATTCTTTCGTCGTCCGACCCTGCCTTCGAACAAGGTGACCTGGCCGCACCTGAGTTGCACTGGAGCATCGGGCCCTTGTCTCAGGGTGAACTGATCGCCCGGCTTGAGCGCAATGACGTCGGATAGACGCATCGGTTGCTCATCGAGCACGACATCGAGATCTACCTCCGTACTCCACAGTTCTTCAGCAAGATGGGTCTCCCAGATGGAGTCTCGTCCAAATTTCTCCCCCATGAACTGCTGCAGGAGTAGCTCACGTACCGGCTCCAGGGTGGCATATGGCAGCAGCAGTTCCATGCGGCCGCCTCGATCCTCCATATCGATATGCAGCTTGGCGAGTACGGCTGCGTTGGAGAGTCTGGAGATCGCGGCGAAGCGGGAATTGACCTCGAGCCGCTCGAACCGGAAGCTGATAGAGCAAAGTGGGTCGAAACTCGCCGAGAGATCTGCCAGCACGACGCGGATCAGTCGCTCGACCAACATCCGCTCTATGGTCGTGTAGGGACGTCCCTCGATCCGCATCGCAGCAGTACCGCGGCGTCCACCAAGAAGTACATCGACGATCGAGTAGATCATCGCGGAGTCGATTACCATCAGCCCGTAATTCTCCCACTCCTCTGCCTTGAAGACTGCGAACATGGCCGGTAACGGCACTGAATTCAGATAATCACCGAAGCGTAGAGAAACCACGTTGTCGATCGATACCTCGACGTTATCGCTGGTGAAGTTTCTCAAGCTCGTGGACATGATCCGCACTAGGCGGTCGAACACGATCTCCAGCATCGGCAGGCGCTCGTAAGAGACCAGGCCGGAGCTGATAATGCGCTCGATGCCGCTTTCCGGCCCGTCTTCGCCGCCGACTTCATCAAACCCCAGGAGAGAGTCGATCTCCGCCTGATTTAAGATACGAGCGAGTTCAGCCGGCTCGGCGACCGAAGGTCGCGCGTCA
>CAXTGN010000787.1:0-2432 GCA_964243455.1 uncultured Acidobacteriaceae bacterium | reverse complement strand
TGACACTTCTAACGAGCGCCTACATGCAAATGGAACAGAATCCTTCTTATCAGACATTACGTAACCTGCCAAGAATGAATAGTCTACGCGTATTCCAGGCTACCCCTTGGGCGGTACCACGGCGTCCTTGGCGGACTTGCTGAGCCGGAATTTGACGGTCGTTTTCGCTTTGATCTTGATCGTCTCGCCCGTGGCCGGGTTGCGCCCGATCCGGGCCGCACGCTTGGCCTTCACGAGCTTGCCCAACCCTGGGATCGTGAACTCACCGTTCTTCCGGGTCTGGGTGGTTGCGGTCTCGATCAGCTGGTCGAAGAACGTCGCGATCTGCTTGGGTGACACCTCCATCTGTTCGGCCATCAACCGGATCAGCGCCGTCTTCGTCATCTTCTGTACAGGTGCCTTTGCTTCAGCCAGAGTCTTGGTGGGCGCTGACTTCTTCGCTACGGTCTTCTTTACTGCTGTCTTTTTGGTCGCCAATGGACCTCCTTTGAAATTTGCGGGTGAAACTCAAGGTAAACGACTCGAGGGCCGTCGAGCTGCCTTGGTGGATCGGAGCCGAATATGCCGGCGCTCCATCTATCCGGCTCCACCAGGATCAGAGGTCTTGTCTCGCGGCCACCCTGACTTCATGTTCAGGATCCAAGCCGGCTACGCAGCGGTCTCGCCTTCAGCTCCGGCAGGGACTGGCTGCTTCGTGGCTGGCTGACTGGTCTTCTTCGCCACGGTCTTCTTCACGGCGTTCTTGCGTGCCGACACGATCAAGGAACGCTTTGCTGACGCGGTGACAGCTTTGGTCTGAGCTGAGGCGGCTCGCTTCCCTGCACTCTTCTTCGCTGTTGCGGGCGCGACCTTGCTGGCCGATTTGGGCGGGATCGTCTTGCTGGTCCGCTTCGCCGGGGTAGCTTTCTTTGGGGAGACGCGACTGGTAGAGCCCGCTTTCTGAGCAGCCCAGCGCTTCTTCTGCGCCGCCGCAATCCGTGCCTTGCCTTCCGCTGACATGGTGCGCTTGTTGGGAGAAAGCTCTTCCGGCTTGACACTGGGGGCACGGTTCCCTGTTCCCTTCGGTCGGCCAGGTCGCCGGACTTCCTCCGCCTCGCTCGAGTGCTCAAGCACAAGGTCGAGTACTTGTTGCAGCTTCGCGATCTCCGCCCGAAGGCTTCGGATCATCTCTTTGTGATTCATCATCGGATCAGCATACTAGCGTCCTTCTTCCCTCAAAAAACGAACAGCGGAGCTAGCTGTACCAAAGAGATGACCCGCTTAACTTCCTACAACCGCGTTTACGAGGACTTACGTTCTATGCTTCGAAGAGGCTGATGGACGGTCATTTTGGAATAGGGTCGCTGTACTATTTCGTTGTCGGAGAAACGGGCAGTCTGCGAGGATTGACGCCAGAGGTCCAATTCGTCATGACATCCCTCCGGTTCGTGGTGGCTGTTCTCGTATTGGCGGTGGCGGCCCCATGTTGGGCAGCGCCAACGTGCAGCAGTTCGTCCGACCCCGCCGCCGTGGTGCAGGCGCAGGTTGATGCTTACAACAAGCATGATGTGGAAACATTCCTAAGCTGTTATGCCGACGATGCGACGGTCTACTGGCTCGATGGCCACAAGTCACCCGTAAAGGGCAAGAAGGCCCTCCGCGATGAATTCGCATTCTTGGGGAGAATTCCCCCTGCAGGGGCGGGATTCGGTGTCGATATTGTCATGAAGACCATCACTGGACCGACGATCGCCAACGTGGAGCATATGCGCGGCCTGCCACCTGGCGCACCGCAGATGCCCGATACCTTGGTCATCTACGAGGTCAGGAATGGCACGATTCTGAACGCTTGGTTCGCTCCGGCTAAATGATTTCTTCTCCGGAGCGCTGCTGAGGGAGCCGGCTGTGGTGATGATCAGGTAATGACAATGTATGGTCCGCCGCGCGACTGCAAGGGGCAGTTTGGTCGAGAAGACAAGTCTGCGCAAATGTATTCGGCCTTTGGATGGAGACTAGTTCTCCTGGCCAGGATGAGTTGCGCGCGTGTCGGTCCTTATAAGTCGCTCGGTCATCGAAGACCATTCTCAGTACCAGGCTGCAGACACGCCGTTGTGACTGTTCTTTCGTCCTTGTTGCCCTATGCAGACCTCGGTGGGAAGCTTTACGAATCGTCGTAGTGGTGCGGGAAAGTGGGAGCGCGCAGCGCTTCCAAGCCGAAGGCGAGCTTTTCCGCGCTGGTTAGGCTGGCACGCCTGATCGGTAGTCGTTGCCGCTCGACAACACCGCCCAGGCGATGCGGGCAAGTTTGTTGGCCATGGCCACTACGACGACGTTCTTAGGACACCTAGCATCGAGTCGGTCCAGCCATGCACCGAAGGGCGCACTATCCCGTTTTACCCGGAGCACGGCGGCTCGGGCGCCATGGATCAGCATCTTGCGCAGGTACACGTTGC
>CAXTGN010000786.1:0-2437 GCA_964243455.1 uncultured Acidobacteriaceae bacterium | reverse complement strand
GCCCACCTGTGCACGATGGGTGATACCGGCGAAGATGAATTCCGCTTATTGAGTCGCGGAGATTATTGCGGTTGGCGCGTTGCCTGTCAACCCAAATCCGCAGTTTCTGCAGTGTTCATCCAGCGTAGGCCCGTGCAGACCCTAGGGCGATTGAGGACCACAAGGTTGCGCCCGTCGAAAACCGTTCCCTCAAGGGAAAGAGTCCGCTCACGGCCATAACAACTGAGATACTAAGCCGTGCAGAGATGCAGTTCGTTCGGGCTGTGTCGTTCTGCTTTCGGAGCACACGCCTGCTATCGAGTAATGCATGCAAAGGAGAACTAAGCCTTGCGCCACGACGGCGGTCGGTCTGGATGAGTGTGCTTGTGAGATATGATCTGGTCGCTCCCGAGTCACGGTCTATCCGGAAGCAATGCCGGCCATACTCAACGAAAGGGGATCTGGTCGTCACTCAGGCGAAGAAGTCTAGATTGAAGTAATCCTGCCCGTTCCTGGCGTTGGCAGGGTGCAAGTTTCCGATAAGACCGTTTGGCGGACACTCGATCACTCTCCTGATGCGCTCCGATGGGAGGAGAGGGCACGCACAAAGCGGATGTAAAGGACCGGAACACCACTGCTGCAATGCCCCTTGATCGGATGAAGACAATTACTGGGCCGGGGCAAACCAGGCGTTGAGGATCTTACCGCCCCTTACCTCATAGATGACCAGCGTATCGGGCACGGACGGAGCGCCAGGTGGGAGGCCGCGCATATGCTCCACATTGGCGACGGTCGGCCCCGTGATGGTCTTAGTCAATACATCGACACCGAACCCAGCACCCGCGGCAGGAATTTTGCTGAGAAACGCGAACTCTTCACGAATCCCCCTTATGCCCTTCGCGGGTGGCTTGTGTCCATCGAGCCAATAGACCGTCGCATTGTCAGCGTAGCAACTCAGAAAGGTCTCCACATCATGTTTGTTGTATGCCTCTACCTGCGCCTGCACCACCGCAGCAGGGTCCGGCGAATTGCCGCAAACGGGCGCTGCCCAAGACGGGACTACTGTCGCGGGTAGCAGAACTGCAAGCAAAACCAGGAGAATCTTCACGTCTGCCCAACCTCTCAAGCCAATGCTCGCAGACTTGTTCCCCATTTCATGGGAATCTTGCGTCAGCGTCGTCGTAAAACGACAACACTCTATGTTGAGGAGTGAACTGCATCGCGTCGCTTGGCACTAAGTCGGCTTCTCGTACAGTTGGCCGTTCCTGTCCTAAGCAGATTGCGTCTTCAGTCGGCGATGTATCCGGCTAGATGACCCCGCGGTTCGCTGCTTGAGGAACTAAATGGACGAGTATCCTGACCAATGATGAACCAAAACGAGATGATCCAAAGCCTCCGGGCCGAGATAGCGAAGCTACAGCGAGTGCTTGACCTTCTGCTGGAGAAAACCACCGATCCAGAGCCTGTCCGGCGCCCGGGTCGTCCGGCGGGATCGAGTAACAAGGCAACGAGCTTCAACCCAGAAGAGTTTGCGCCGAAGAAGCGAACCATGTCAGCAGAGGGCAAAGCGCGAATCGTGGCAGCGCAAAAGAAACGCTGGGCGGTGCAGAAAGCCACCCCTGCAAAGCGCCCCAGCAAGACAGTGCCACCCAAGTCGGCGAGCAGATCCGCGTCGGCAGCTACGAAGAGGAATGCAGGGGCGGGGAAGGGGACCGGCTCGACTCAGGCAAAGACGAAATCAGCATCTGCGAAGCGAACGGCGGTTGTCACGAAGAAGAATGCGGGCAAGAAAACCGTAGCCCAGAAGACCAGTCGACCGGCAACGAAGCGGCCGGCCAAGCAGGTGGCTGCTCCGGCTCCCGAGCCTCAGACCACCGAATAGCGTTAACGGCTTGAAGAGCTCGGAATGGCCGCCCACGATTATCGGCAGGTGCGGCCCGGCGGGCTCGAACGAAGAAGGCAGTTCTATCTGGAAGCTGAGCTCCAGAGAGAGATCCGGTGGCGACCAAGAAGACGGCAGTGAAGAAGACAACGGCAAAGAAGACAGCCAGCGAGACGGCGGTTCCGGCGAAGACGGTACAGAGCGCGAAGCTGCCCGCGACCAAGATGACCAAGACCCAGGTCATTCGGTACATGGCCGAGGAACTGCAGGCACCGCCCAAGCAGGTAGCCGGCTTCCATGATCTCTTGATCTAGACCGCGACAGCGCAGACCAGGAAGCTGGGCGAGTTCACGATCCCGGGCCTGGGCAAGCTGGTGAAGGCGCAACGTGCAGCTCGGATCGGCCGCAACCCGGCTACTGGAGAGGCGATCAAAATCAAGGCCAAGACGACTGTGAAGTTTCCGACTGTCCAGGTCGGCCAAGGATGCCGTGGTTCCGCCCAAAACGTAGACCAGAACAAGCGTAAACTACTCATTCGGGGCAGCTTACGATACGTCCGATAAGGAAAATTCTGTT
>CAXTGN010000785.1:553-2439 GCA_964243455.1 uncultured Acidobacteriaceae bacterium | reverse complement strand
TCTCGTTCCGTACGACAAAGCCGTGCTCTCTATGGCATTCGTCGATTCACTGGTTGATATTGTCTTTACCGGAATCGAACTTCAAGACCGATGAACTCTTGTGACACACACCATACATAATCTAGCAAGTAGATGGCCACCTCAGATCATCGAAGGGCGGGCACTAGGCTCTTTTGTACGGACCAGAACGTATAAGGCGACCATAGCAGCCGCGAAGCCAGCTCCGGCACCTATACCAAGTGCCCAGCGTGGGCCAAAGTGATTGGCCACCCAACCAACGATCGGTGCACCCATCGGTGTTCCCCCGAGCGCGATGCCGACCCGCAGGGCCATCACTCTGCCCCGCATAGCCGGTTCTGTGGAGAGCTGCATGATACTGTTCGTGCCACTTGTCAAGATCAGTGCAGCCGCACCAATCACCGTGAGAGCACCCGCGAACCACCAGTACCCAGGTGCCAGCGCAGCCAGGGTACAGCCGACTCCAAAAATGGCGGCGCCCACCAAAAGGGACGTTAAGCTTTGCTGCTTCCTGTTCGCCGCAAACAGCGCTCCCGAAAGCGAGCCCACGGCCATAACGGAGGAGAGCAGACCGAAAGCACGTGCATTAGAGTGGAAGACGTTTACAGCCATCGTGGAGATGAAAATGGGAAAGTTCAGACCAAAGGTACCGATCAGAAACAGCATGACGAGGATCGCCCTGAGGTCTGGTTTCCTCCACACATAGCGCAACCCTTCCAGAAATCCACCCTTGCTGGTATGCGTCCGTGCACTTGCGCGTAGTTCGGAAAGACGGAAGAAGGACATCGACAACAGCACTGCCGCAAACGAGAAGCCGTTTACAAGGAACGCCCAGCCGATGCCAATTCTTACGATGAGCAAACCTGCGATAGCTGGACCTATCATCTGGGCCGCGTTGAAGGAGGCTGAGTTCAAGGCCACGGCATTGGGGAGGTCAGCGTCGCCGACCATTTCTGCCACGAAGGTCTGCCTCACCGGAGCATCCAGCGCCGCGGCAGAGCCAGACAAGAAGGCGAACACGTAGACGTGCCAGAGACGGACGACGCCTGCAATCGTCAAAGTACCGAGCAGGAGCGCAAGGACACCCAGCATCGCCTGGGTGAGCATCAGGAGCTTGCGCTGATTGAGGCGATCTGCAGCCGACCCAGTCCAGGGAAGGTACAGGAGTTGAGGGGCAAATTGCAGCCCCATCACAATGCCCAGTGCGGACGCATCGTGATGAGTCAGACGCGTCAGCACAAGCCAATCCTGGGCGACGCGCTGCATCCATGTACCGATATTCGAAATCAGCCCGCCCGCAATCCACAAGCGGAAGTTATAGCTAATCAAGGAGCGGAAGGTTCCGGACACCAGGCTTTTCATGTGCGTGACGGCGTGCTGCCCCCATGAAGTTGCCCGAAGGTACGCGCCGAAAGGATGCTGATGAGGAGCGCGCCCATTCCGAACGCAAGAGTTTGTGTCGGCGCACGTGGATTAAAAGCACCGACGTGCGCGAGTAGGAGAAACCCAATTACCAGGTTCAAAAAGCCCCAGAGAACGTTGACCGTTGAAGAGGAGAGCCCTTTGCCGGCTGGTTTGGCAAAGGGACTCTGGAACGGACGCCCCATCGTGCCAGAGACAAAGTGTGGGATGGCATTTACCACGAAAGCCCCCGCAAGGAAGTATGAGACAAGCCAGAGCCAGTTCATGCAGTAGCGCTCCTTCTTTTCAATAGCGAGAGGATTTCCTGTGTCGACGCCGTCTCACCGAGACGGGGAAAGACGTTCCTGATGCAGTACTCGTGCGCCTCCTCGCGAACATCGGTCATGGCATCGAGTGCGAGGCTTACATTGAACCCTTGCTCATAGGCTTGGCGGGCGGTTGCCTCC
>CAXTGN010000785.1:252-485 GCA_964243455.1 uncultured Acidobacteriaceae bacterium | reverse complement strand
AACAACCTGGGTGACGCCTCGCGCTTTGAGTAGGCGTTCAAGATCGGTCGTTGCGAATGCTCCCCAGCTCCGCTTCGTGACCACAATGTCGCTCGGCTGCTGACCCAGCTCCGGCAGAAGGTCTGTCCATCCTTCGGCAACGGTCACGTTGCTGCGAGAGCTCTGTTCCGTTCGTCCGGGCGCCCGTCCTGCCACGTTGACCAGCACGACGGGACGTTCGCCGGCACGGAAAA
>CAXTGN010000785.1:0-242 GCA_964243455.1 uncultured Acidobacteriaceae bacterium | reverse complement strand
CGATGAGTTTGCGCGTTCGATCAATGATGTCACTGATCGGGTGCAGGAAGCTTCCATCGACGATGCCCTTCTGCAGATCGATAACGATCAAAGCGGTGTTAGGGTCGAGAGCAGTAAGTGGCACGTTTTCTCCTCGGATCTTGAGTGGTATGCGTATAAGCGGCAGCGAGAGCTTCACTTCTCAGTCAGCCGTGCAAGCAGTCCGAGTGCCGTCTGAAGCAGCTCCTGATCTTCAGCAGAAA
>CAXTGN010000784.1:0-2444 GCA_964243455.1 uncultured Acidobacteriaceae bacterium | reverse complement strand
CAGTTTCTTTGGATTTGTTGCGGACAATGGCGGGCGGGATCACTTCGATGACATGTATCCGGCGAACCTGGAACTTACCTTCGCTCCGACAGAGGCGTTTGGGGTCGAGGTCAATACGATGTTTGGCTCCAGCGCGGGAGCGGAGTTCGATTTTCTTGTGGCGGGGCAGGAGTTCGCGGTGAACGTGCCGGTGTACCAGCCTGACGACGCGCCGATCCCTGCTGTCTCTCCGACCAGATTTGTGGAGATCGTTTCGGATACGCCGTTTGCGGACGTGCAGATCTCAACGCGGGCTGAGGATCTGGATGTGTATGACTATTCGATTGCACAGGCGACGACGCCGGAGCCTTCGAGCGCCGTGCTTTTGGGGACGGGGCTTTGCCTAGCGGCCGGGTTGGGATGGCGTCGGCGGTTCGCGTAGGGCTGTTTGGAGGTGGGTTCGCCTGGTTGGAAAGCAGGTTCCCCGTTCGGGAAATGACAAGCGAGAAGGGCAAACGCAGATTCCTTACGGGAATGACAAACAGAAGGCGGACGCGGACTCCCCTCCGTGAAAGGCAACAAAACCACTGAGGCGATTACTCGGGTTGGGCAAGTTTGCCGGCGGCTAGGTCGCAGGCTCGCCACATGTACCAGCTGGCGACGGAGCGCCAGGGGGCCCATTTGCGGGCGCGGCGTTCCATGACGGCGGGTAGGGGGAGGAGGTCGGGGGTGACCTTGGTGTCGGGCTTGAGGCTTTCGAAGGTGAGGGCGAAGCCTTTGCGGACGCCGTAGTCGGAGACGGGGAGGACGTCGGGGCGGCCGAGGCGGAACATGAGGAACATCTCGACGGTCCAGCGGCCGACGCCGCGGACCTGCGTGAGGTGGTCGATGATGTCCTCGTCCGGCATGCGGCGGATACGGGCGAGGGAGGGGACGGTGCCGTCGACGGTTTTGGCGGCGAGGTCGCGAATGGCGCGGGCTTTGTTGTGCGAGAGGCCAGCGGCGCGTAGCTGTTCGTTTGGGCAATCGAGGACATGTTGCGCCGAGGGGTGCTGGCCGAGGCCGGCGATGGGCTCGAAGCTGGTGAGGAGGCGGGCGTGGATGGCCGCGGCGGCCTTGCCGTGCAGCTGCTGATACAGGATGGCGCGGAGGAGGGCTTCGAAGGGAGATTGCTGCGCTGGGAGTCGGAGGGTGAACGGGCCGGCGCGTTCGATGACTTTGCCGAGCTTCTTGTCGGCTTCGCTTAAGGCACGCACGGCTTCCGCGGCGTCATAGGGTAGCTTGGGCGATCGTGCGAGGGAAGAAGCCATGCGAAGACAGTCTGCCACGAATAGGGAGGACGAGCCTTGCGGGGGTGCGCGGCACAGTTGCCGTGGTCGATCTCGGACCCAAGTGGACGGAGTTAACTAGTGAGGAAACCCGTAATCGGGCGGAAAACAAGGGATTTGGTTCTATGGCCGGCGGCACAGCCAAGCGGTTGTCGATTATCGGTAAATCGAGGGTGAACTCTTGCGCGAACAGCGTTCATCGTGCTCCGATGGGGTCACAACGCACTGCTACACTGGACTTCTTCACAGGGCAAGTGGAATGTCTCTTCCGGCAAGCCTGCTGTTCGAGGGCACGTTTTCCGGGCGCTCCACGGGCACATGTGAAGCAGGCAGGACGGCGTAGAATTCACCCCCGCGGCTCGGGAACGAGGCCGCGTATTGCAGGAATGCACACCTATGGCGCAGGTATTTGACCGCAGTTCGAACGCTCTGATCCGAGCGAGCCTCGCGCTGACGGGATTGATCGTCATTGTTTTGGGCGTGACGCTCAACGAGTTGCAGCGTTCGCCGTGGGTGACCCGGCAGGGGCAGCGGCCGGATCAGCCTGTGCCGTTCAGCCATAAACATCACGTGGAAGGCCTTGGTTTGCAGTGCCAGTACTGCCATACCGTGGTCGAAAAGAGCTTTTACGCTGGAATTCCGCCGACCAAGACCTGCATCAACTGCCATTCACAGATCTGGACGAATGCGCAGCTGCTTGAGCCTGTGCGTCAGAGTTGGGCGACGGGTCAGTCGATCCCATGGATCCGTGTGCATGATCTTCCGGACTATGTGTACTTCAATCACTCAGTTCACGTGAACAAGGGCCTGGGCTGCTCCAGCTGCCATGGCCGCGTTGACGAGATGCCGCTGATGTACATGGAAAACACGCTGCAGATGGAGTGGTGTTTGAACTGCCATCGCAACCCAATCAAGAACCTGCGGCCGACCAGCGAAATCTACAACATGGCGTGGGCCGGGGCCAACAAGGATCACCCGGTATGGTGCACCGATACGGGCAAGCCGGGGCCGACAGCGCAAGGGATTTCCTGCACCACCAAGGATCCAGGCGGCAACAATCCCCAGTTGGCCATGCTGCAGGAACCCACAGTGCAGCATGGTACCAAGGGTGGACTCAACGGTGCACAGGAAGCGCCA
>CAXTGN010000783.1:0-2445 GCA_964243455.1 uncultured Acidobacteriaceae bacterium | reverse complement strand
CATGCGCGGCTTCAGGAGCCATGACGCCGCCACCGCTTCTGCCGCGAGCACAGCGAACTCCGCGATCTCCTCCGCCCTCATCGCCGTCACAACCAGACCGTCTCCGCCTCCCTCCGCCGCTTACGGTTTACAAGAGGCGCCCAAGCTGCGCTCGGGATCATGCAGAACCGGTGACCCAAGAAGCTCCTATGAGGAACGTTCGGCAGTCTGGCGCGAGCGCTGACAGAACCAACATCCCTTGTCCGCGTCGCAACAGAAGACACGGCAAAAACTCGACCTCGAGGCGCAGTGATGGTTCATCGGATTGTCGCGCTTAAGTGGACCAAGTGCCGCAGGTACTTCGTATCCACCCTATCGACGCTGCGAGCATTTGATGACGTTTGGAAGATGGTGGATGACAACCTGGTCGTTCTGTCAGATCTCGCGCCAGATTGCGCCTGGAAGCAACTAAGTGCGATGCACCTCGCTACTTTGCCAAGTTTATGCAAAGGATTAGCCCCTAAAGCAATATTATCATCTCTCCAGCTGCCTGATTGGTGCGAGACCTAACAGATCCGCTCGGCGACGTGGCCGGCCTCCTTGGGGCCCTTGGCGACGAGACCGCGGACGGTGGGATCATCCTCTACCAGCAGGATACGCAGTTCACGGACCTTTCAACCTCGCGATCGTCTAGGGCTCAGTGGGAAAGGGTGCGCTCCCACTCTTGCGAGGTTCATTCGACATTGTCGGCGGGACGATGATAACCGACCACCGCCACCTGCGCCCCGATGACCGCGCCATGGTGATGCACTAGCAGCTCAACTGACCCGGCTGTCGTTGCCGTTGGCAGGACAACACGACAACGAGAAGCTATCTGCTCACGTAGATCGACCCACTTGCCTCACTTCTACTTAAGCCCCAGTTGCTATACTATCTACACTGCAACTGCGCCATTCTGCCGACCTCGACATCCTGATTGACAGCAACTTGCCCACCAGCGGCAAGAGGCTCAGCCCGACCAACTATATAACATCCAGTCACGCCGCTGTCGGCAAGTATCCCAAGCCTATTCGGCCGAGCCCTCTACTTTTCCTCCGGTGCCCTCACAGATTTGCTTGATGCTCTTCAACGAGGCGCGCAGGCCATCGGTCATGGCAGCGCTAGGACCGCCCTGATGTTTGTCCATCGCGTCCTTGATCTCCGCCGTTGGCGAAAAACGCAGCGTGCATTCAACCTGCGCAGCATGGGCATCGCCTGTTACGGTCATACGTCCTGCATAGTCGTTCTGGCCGTCAGAGCCCCAGCTCATCGAACGCGCATCTTGATCCACCTTGAACCATCCGGCTGAGGCGTATTGATGGCCGTTGGCCATGCCATCCACCTCCACCCGATCGGCCCCATGTGCATGCGCCCCATGAACAGTAGGCAAGTACTGCGGTAGGTTACTTATGTTCGAAATGAAGGCGAACACTGCATCAGCTGACCCCGTCACGTCGATCCGGTCACCGTAATCAGCCATATCTTTAATCCTTCTACAAGACTTCCTTATGAAGATCTCACAGGGCTAGAAAGCGTTCGCGGACCGCACAGTTCCTTCGTAGATAAGGAGGATCATCAGGATTATGTCCGCAAGAGCGTTATCGCCATCCGCGCTGACGAACTGCGGCGAAGGCGACAAAGGACACGACGGTCTTGGGATGAGATACGTGAACGCCAGCGCTACCGGCGTGCGCAGCCGGTGGCGAGACCGCTGATGGAGGGGAAGTCATATCTGCTACCATGGGTTCTGGGCACCCGGTGGAGAGAGTACCGGGTGGACTCCGCTGCTGCGAATCGACTTCGAGCGGACCTTTGCGATCGCCTCAGGAAATAGGCATATCCCTCTTTAGAGGAGCAGGCTTCTGACCGTCCGGCAGTATTTCGTGGAGGTGAGCATGAACTAGTTCAGCGCTGAACGGCTTGCCAATGAACCTGGCCTTATCGGGCATTGAGCCCGGATTAGGTCTGACCTGGCCTGAAGCAACGACGATCGAGATGTGAGGCCATGATGCCGCGACTTTACGGGCTAAGGCGAAGCCGTCGAGGTGACCCGGCATCTGGACGTCAGTGAATAGCAGGACGATTTCAGGGTGGTGCGTCTCAAGCAGATCTAAGGCAGCATTGCCATGTTCGGCATCTACGACCTGAAAACCCGCTTCTTCGAGAATGTCCACGGCATCCATACGGATGATGAAATCATCATCTACAACGAGAGCGCGTGGAGCATCAGACATTTGCCTACTCATCTCGATGCAACCAATACGGAATAGGCGAGTTCGTCCTTGATGAAGTTCGGCTAGATCAACCTTATGAGAGTTCCGAAGAGAGAAGTTTTACCCGAAAGATAAACGTCTGCTCCTCATTGCGATGGCCTAGGCTCAGGACCCTTTACGCGGCTCGATGCGATGTGAGTCGTAGGGGATTGGA
>CAXTGN010000782.1:935-2448 GCA_964243455.1 uncultured Acidobacteriaceae bacterium | reverse complement strand
GCCGGATGGAGCGGGACCATGCTTTCGCAGCGGTCGGCACCGCAGCCTCGCTCGCACAGGGTGTCATTCAGATACGACGCGTGCTTGCCCGGCGAGATCCAGACAGCGGCTCCGTAATCTTCCGCATGCAGCGTGGACGCCCGGGCAATCTGACTCACATCGCAGACGGTATTTTCATGGGCTGCCGCATACCAGTAGGCTGCCTTCCAGGTGGCCCTTGCCAGCGACGCGTCCGAAGCGTGAAGCAGCACGGCCACATGTTCCGTATCCAGGGCGTGCCCATGGCCGCCGCAGTCCCTCCGCCACAGATGGTAGAAGTGGATCTCCACGGTGCCATCTGTGCCGGATTTTGTGGGAAACACCTGCCCATAGATCGTTCCGTTATCAGCCTCAACCTCGGGTGTCACGATCCCGGGCTTGAAGGCGGCGGGGATGATCGAGCAATCGTGCGCGGCCATCATGAACTTCGGCATGAACTGGTCCAGCAGCTGCTGCTCCAGCGCGTCACTCAGGCCATCGTGATCAGAATCGACCTCGGCTGCGGGAGCCGCTGCGGGACGCTGGGCCAGCAGAAACATGCCCGCGGGGACGCAGCCGGCCAGACCCGCCACCAGCATGAACAGCACCTGCCTGCCGAGCGTTCGCCTCATTTTTGCGGTGCCTGCCTGGCGGCTACGAAGTTGCCCTGGAGCCTGAGGCAAGCATACCCCTGCCTTTGAGCAGCACTGCGCAACGCCCGTGTCGTTATGGCGACTCAGTCGGTCGCTGCGGCCGTTGCAGGCGCCGAGGTCGGCGGTGCGGCAGCCTCCGCGCCGGGATCGCTCGGCAGGTAACGGCCGAGCCATTGAATCCAGCGACGTTGCATATCGATGCGGCGCAGTGGATCGCTGGGCGAGTGACCGCCAACCGGGAACGCAATGAACTGCGTGACGACGCCGTGGGTCTTCAGCGCGCGGTACCACGCATAGGACTGCGTGATCGGCACACGGTAGTCACCCACATCGCACATCACCAGCGTAGGCGTGCGCACGTTCGCGACATAGGTTATTGGTGACTGCGCGATGTACGCCTTCATCAGCTCGGGGCTCCCATAGGGCGAGCCGCCAAAGCTGTCCGCGGTGGAAACGTTGCCATCGGACAGGTTGTACATGTCCACCCAGCTATTCACGGCGGCGCCATCGACCGAGGCCTTCCAGATATTCGAGTGGCCCAGCAGCCAGCTGGTCATAAAGCCGCCATACGACCAGCCGCTCACGGCGATGTGCTCCGTATCCACGGCGCCGCCTTTTTCAAGCGCCGACAGGCCGGCCATCACGTCTACGCCGGGACCCTGCCCCGCATCGTTCCAGATCGCGGCCTGGTAGGCGTTGCCGAGGTTGTCGCTGCCGCGATAGTTGGGCTCAAAGACCATCCAGCCCTGTGCGGCAAACAGCTGCGAAAAGCTCGTCCAGGTTTGTTTCGAGTTCGAGGTGGGACCGCCGTGGATGTACAGCACCAGCGGATACTTCTTACC
>CAXTGN010000782.1:0-925 GCA_964243455.1 uncultured Acidobacteriaceae bacterium | reverse complement strand
AGCGGGCCGCCCTTCATGCTGGGCCACGTAAGCGTCTCCTGCCGAGCGGTTTCAAGGCTGGCGATCTCGGCGTTTACGTGCGTCAGCTGCACGGGAGCCCCATGCGTGGCGTCCATCAGGAACAGCTCGTTGGGGTCATTCGGCAGCGAACCGGTGAAGGCAATCTCCCCATGCGCACTGACGGAGGCCTCGAGCCAGAACGGATCATTCGGCGTCACATTGCCGGTCTGCAATCGCTGCGCCGGGCCGCCGCTGGTTGGCTGCAGCCAGAAGGCCGAGGTCGTGGCGTCGTTGCCGCCCGTCAGCAGCGTTTTGCCATCGGGCATCCACAGCGCGCGAACGAGATTCCGGTCGATCGCGTGGGTGAGCGGCTTGCCTGCGCCGCCGGTCGCTGGCGCCAGCAGGACGTCACCCTCGTTCCAGCTTTTGCCCTCGCGGTTGTACAGGTACGCGATCGACGAACCGTCCGGCGAGATGACCGGCTGCGACTCGAGCGAAGCGGCACCCGAAAGCGGCTTATAGTGCCCCGTTGCGACGTCCAGCACCTCTACCGTGCTCGCTGCGCCGTCGCCCGAAAGCGGTGTCGGCACCTTCACAAACACAATCTGCTTGCCATCCGGCGACCACTGCACGGGCGAGGCCGGCGGACCCGGCGGCAGACTGAGGACCAGCGACCACGAGCCCTCCGTAAGCCGTTTCGGCTCGGGCATCTTCGTCGCGCTTGCATCGGGCGGCAGCTCCACCGTCCACAGGTGCGCAGGCATCTGGCGTGCATGGGCGAGGAAGTCATTGTTGCCCACATCGACCGCGTCATCGTACTTGGCACGGCCCTCCCGCTTCGGCTCCTCGTCTTCGGCGACAAAGGCGAAGGCCTTGCCATCGGGGCGCCATGCCAGCTGCCCGATGGAGGTAGGCGAGTGCGTCA
>CAXTGN010000781.1:0-2454 GCA_964243455.1 uncultured Acidobacteriaceae bacterium | reverse complement strand
GACGGCCAGAAGGTCAAAGAAGACGATTGAAGCCGGAGTCTGCTCGGATAGCAAGTTCACTCGGGAGGCTGCGGGGTGAATGCGTTGTGTGAGCGCGTCGAAGTCGAGTCCATTGGGACCAGCAATAACGATCTCGCCGTCGAGCACGCAACGGCCAGGAAGCTGGGCGAGGAGTCGCTCGCGCAGTTCGGGGAAGTAGCGGTCAAGTGGCTTTCCGTCCCGGCTCTGGATCAACAGCTCATCGCCGGCGCGGAAAATCAACGCACGAAAGCCGTCCCACTTGGGCTCAAAGAGCCAATCGCCCTGGGACGGGATAGCATCCACACGCTTGGCGAGCATGGGGGGGATCGGCGGGGGCAGGGGAAAGGACACGGTCTGCCTCTAAAGCTGGTGCTTCGGTGCACCGGTAGCTTCGTCAGAGGTAAGCAAGTCTCGCGCTTCTTCCAAGGACAGCACCTTGCCATCCACGGTGAACTCATAGATGCCGGCATTGTTAGGGACGGTGATGATGTGTGTCACGGCATGACCGTAAGCACGGAGTTGGCTGGCAATGAGCTCGGTATCGACCATAGGAGCTACTGTATCGCGGTGCGGGTTACGCTGGGGTGGAAGATATACTGAGTCCTGGATACACAGACGGAAGGCGCAAGCCAGAGAAGCAACAAATATGCCTAAAACCTTTTATCTCGAGACCTTCGGCTGTCAGATGAATGCGCATGACTCCGAGAAGGTCGTCGGCACGCTGGAAAACGAGGGCTACTCCCAGGTGACCGACGAAGCGGCGGCGGACCTGATCCTGTACAACACGTGTTCCATCCGCGACAAGGCCGAGCAGAAGGTCTTCCATCGTCTGAACGAGTACAAGCGCATGCAGGGCGAGGGAAAGAAGTTCGCCGTGATTGGCTGTGTCGCGCAGCAGGAGGGCGAGAAGATCTTTGATCGCGCACCGTATGTATCGATCGTCGCAGGATCCGCGTCGTACCGGAACCTGCCGCAGATGCTCGGGCGGCTGGAGGCAGGGGAGCAGCGCATCACCGGGCTGGAGGATCGGCAGACGGATGAGACTTTCGATACGGAGTTCACGTCCCGGTCGAATCCGCACCGTGGGTACATCACGATCATCGAAGGCTGCGACAAGTTCTGTGCCTACTGCGTGGTGCCGTACACGCGCGGCAAGGAGCGCTCCCGGACATCGGCCTCTGTCCTGGCCGAGGCGCAGCGCATTGCGGCGCTGGGCTACACCGAGATTCAACTGTTAGGGCAGAACGTGAACAGCTACCGCGATCCCAGTGGCAGGCGCACCTTCGCCGAGCTTCTGATCGCGGTCGGTGAGGTTGCGGGCATTCAGCGGGTGCGGTTCACGACCTCTCACCCCCGGCAGTTCACCAAAGACATTGTGGATGCAATCGTCGCCTACCCGCAGCTCTGCAACCATGTACACCTGCCAGTACAGTCGGGGTCTTCGGCGACGCTGAAGGGAATGGCGCGTGAGTACACGCGGGAGTGGTACCTGGAGCGGATCGCGTGGATGCATGCGGCCGGGCGGCAGCCAGGCGGACGCGACATCTCCATCACCAGCGACATCATTGTGGGTTTCCCAGGCGAAACGGACCGTGACTTCGAGGAGACGATTACGCTGCTGGATGCGGTGCAGTATGACGCGATCTTCGGGTTCAAGTACTCGCCCCGCCCGAATACACCTGCGATCCACATGGTGGACTCCATTCCGGAGGAGATCAAGACGGAGCGGCTTGCCATTCTGAATGCGCGGCAGCGGGAGATTCAGCGGTCCAATTACCAGCGGCACATGGGCGAGGTCCTGCCCGTGATGGTGGAGGGCTTCAACGTCACACGGGGACAGGCCATCGGCCGTTCCACCCAGAACAAGACGGTGAACTTTACCGCGTCGGCAGTTCCGGCGGTCGGCAGTTACGTGGATGTGCGCGTGACGCAGGTGTTTCCGAACTCGCTTGTGGGTGAAGCTGTGGGGCAATCTCTGGCGCCCTCGGCTGCTTTGCTGGCGCACCAGGCCTTGAATGCTCGTTTTCCAGTGCTCGGAGCCTGACCCGGTCCTTCTAGCGTCGCAGGGCTATCCGACAACGGCGTACCTTCGCTAGACTAGGGAGGCGAATGCATCTTCCGGGCTTCAAATCCGAGTCAGAGATCGACGGGGCGGCTGCCCCTGAGGTAGAGGTGCGGATTCGGGGGCTGATGCTGGACCCGTCCAACCGGTCGCCCATCGTGGTGCTGAACGATCTAAGCGGTGAGGTGGTTCTGCCGATCTGGGTAGGCCTGTTCGAGGCCAACGCCATTGCGCTTGAGATCGAGAAGTCAACCACACCAAGGCCGATGACCCACGACCTGCTCCGCAACGTGATCGCCGGGTTGAACGCGCGGGTGACACGCGTGGTGGTAGGTGCCCTTCGGGGTGACACCTTTTACGCCACGATATGG
>CAXTGN010000780.1:0-2461 GCA_964243455.1 uncultured Acidobacteriaceae bacterium | reverse complement strand
AGCCCACCAGCGCCGACCTCACTGGCCTGCCCTCACTGGCCTGCCCTTACTGGCCTGCCCTCACTGGCCTGCCGCTCGGGAACGACATCGCGATCAGCATGGACGGCCGCGGCGCCGGGCGTGGCAACGTGCTCATCGAGCGACTCTGGCATTCGGTCAAACACGAGGAGGTCCCCCTGCGAGCCTACGACAGCGTCGGCGAGGCACGCGCCCCGATCGGCCGATATCTGGAGTTCTGCAGGCGAAGGCGCCCGCACGCGAGCCTCGACGCGTGGACGCCGGATCAAGCCCCTTTCGGTCACTTGCCGCAGATCGCGCCAGCATGGCCGTCGCCGTCGCTGGCGGGGCGTCGCTTCGGTCGGGCGACGCCCTTCTTGCACACCGCCCCGCCAACGGTACCAATCCATGACAATCGGCACAGGCCCTACTGATCCAAAGCGAAGCAGCGTCTCGACGAAGCCGGCCACCTCTCAAAGAGGCCGGGCAATGGATCCTTCTTGGTTTCGCCCTGGCTCCCGCCATGCTTCCCGCAGCCGCTTTTGGCGCGGTTCAACCATGGTGAGACAAGGCAATGCGTTGCTCGCGGCTTCTACATGAAGCGATGGCGCGGGCATCGCGTTCTCAGCCCTCAAGCTGCAACCCGGGAATGCGACGGCGCAATCAGCCTCAGCGCGTGAGGTAATCCAGCAACGTCAGCCCGAACAGGATCGCCACCCACATGAACCCGACCAGCGCGAACAACTGCATCAGCGCCGGTTCGCGGTCCACCTCCATCGACACCCACAGCACCGTGCCGACCTGCAGCGCCACCACCACCAGCTCGACGATCGATGACCAGCCATACGGCAGCAGCGCCGCCAGGGCCACGTTGATCGCCACGCCCAGCAGCAGCGCCCCAGTCACCAGCACCGGGGTGCGCATCCGTCGGCGGAAGCCCTCGTCCGCGAGGATGCTCATCGGTTCACCAGGTACAGCGTCGGGTAGGCGATCAGCCAGATCAGGTCGATGAAATGCCAATATAGCCCCACCAGGTCGATCCGGTTCTGGTGCTTGGACAAGTAGCCCACCCGGCGCACCACCCATGCCATCGTCAGCACCGTCGCGATCCCGATAGTCAGGTGGACCGCATGCAGCAGCGTCGCCACGTAATACAGATTGACGAACAACTGCGAGGCGTTGTCCCCGGCCAGCGCATACGGCCGGTTCAGGAACGGCATCATGTGCTCGGAGTAGTCCGTGTAATACTCATAGCTTTTCAGCAGCATGAACGCCGCCCCGAGCGCCCCCGTGATCACCAGCGCCCGCATCGTGTCGCGGCTGCGGCCCATGCGCGACAGCTCGATCGCCGCCGTCATCGTCAGGCTAGAGCTGACCAGCAGCACCGTGTTGATCGCGCCGATCCACATCTTGAGGTGCGTCGCCGCCGCACGCACCGAGTCCGGATACATCACCCGCAGCACCGCCGCCGTCAGGAACAGCCCGGCGAATAGCAGCAGCTCGGTCAACAGCCACACCCACATCCCCAACTGCCCGACCCGCCGCTGCTGATCGACAGTCGTAAACTGCTCGGCCAGCTCAATGCCCGCCACCTCCGCTGGTACGTCCATCAGAGGCGCGTGTCCGTCTGCGCCGGGTAGTCATACGGACCCGAGGACACCGTCGGAGGCGTAATGAAGTTGAACACCGGCGGCGGCGAGGTCGTCTGCCATTCCAGCCCCTTCGCCCCCCACGGGTTGTCCGGCGCCTTCTTGCCGAACCACAGCGACCAGACCAGGTAGGTCATCGGGAACAAGTAGCCCACTGCCAGCACCACCGCCCCAGCCGACGACAGCACGTTCAGCAACTGGAACTCGGGGGGATAGGCATGATAGCGCCGCGGCATCCCAAGGTAGCCGACGATGAACTGCGGGAAGAACGTCAGGTTAAACCCCAGGAACATCAGCAGCGCCGCGATGCGGCCCCAGATGCGCGGATACATCCGGCCCGTGAACTTCGGCCACCAGAAGTGCAACCCGCCCAGGAACGCCAGCATCGTCGCCCCCACCATGATGTAGTGGAAGTGCGCCACGACGAAGTAGGTGCCATGGGTATGCTCGTTGATCGACAGCGACGCCAGGAACAGCCCGGTCATGCCGCCCACGACGAACAGCCCGATGTAGCCCATGGCGAACAGCATCGGCGTGTCCAGCCGCAGGTCGCCCTTATGGATCGTCGCGGTCCAGTTGTACACCTTCACCGCCGACGGCACCGCCACGGCGAAGCTGATCAGTGAGAACGTCGTCGCCGCATACTGGCTCTCGCCGTTGACGAACATGTGGTGGCCCCACACGAAGAAGCTGAGCGTGGCAATGCCCAGGCTTGCGAAGGCGACGAACTTGTAGCCGAACAGCTTCTTCTGCGCGAAGGCCGGCACGATCTCGCTGATCACCCCCATGCCCGGCAGCAGCATGATGTAAACCGC
>CAXTGN010000779.1:0-2466 GCA_964243455.1 uncultured Acidobacteriaceae bacterium | reverse complement strand
GGCTGCATGGTCGATAGCTGCCGTGAGTGCCCGTCCTGCGCCGATGGCGAAGAGCAGTACTGCGAGCGCCACGCTACCATCTTCACTTATAACTCCAAGGACAAGAGCGGCAACCTGACCTTCGGCGGCTACGGCGAGCACATCACGCTCGATGAAGCTTTTGCCCTGCGCGTCCCCGAGAACCTCGACCCGGCCGGTGCCGCACCCCTGCTCTGCGCCGGCATCACCACCTACAGCCCGCTGAAGCACTGGAACGCTGGCCCCGGCAAGAAGATCGGTGTCGTCGGCCTGGGTGGCCTCGGCCACATGGCGCTTAAGTTCTCACACGCCTTCGGTGCCCAGACCGTCCTCTTCACCACCTCAGCCAACAAGATCGAAGACGCGAAAAAACTTGGCGCCGATGACGTCATCCTCACCCGCGAAGAAGGCTGGGCCGCCAAGCACATGGGCACCTTCGATCTCATCATCGACTGCGTCTCCGCCGACCACGACGTCAACCCCTACCTCAACCTGCTCCGCCGCAACGGCGTGCTCTGCCTCGTCGGTGCACCCGAAGACCCTTCCAGGGTCAACGCCTTTTCCGTACTTGGCCGCAAGACCTTCACCGGCTCCATGATCGGCGGCATCGCGGAAACGCAGGAAATGCTCGACTTCTGCGGTGAGCACAACATCGTCTCCGAGATCGAACTCACCAGCTTCGACAAGATCGAGGAGGCCTGGGAGCGCGTCATCAAGAGCGACGTCAAGTACCGCTTCGTTCTCGACCTCAAAACGCTCAAGAGCTAATGAATTCGTGACAGTTGCTCTGGAGGTCCTCTCGCTCTTCTTGTCATTCCTGCAGGGAATCTGCGTCTTGCTCCCTACTCAAATGGATTGAAGTCCCACCAAAAACATATGATCACCACCAAGCAAAAGCCTCGCAAAAGCGGGCTCCTTGCTGCGCTTAAGACAGCGTTAGGCCGCCGTGCCGATCAGGTTATGCGGATCCAGCACAAACTTCTTGGCCGCTCCCTTGTCAAAGTCCTTATAGCCCTGCGGAGCATCGTCCAGCGTGATCACGGTAGCATTGACGATCTTCGCGATCGGCAGCCGATCATGAAGAATCGCCTGCATTAATTGCCGGTTGTACTTCAGCACCGGCGTCTGCCCGGTGTAGAAGCGGTGCGACTTTGCCCAACCGAGACCAAAGCGCATGCTCAGATTACCCGTCTTCGCGGCCTTGTCCTCCGCACCTGGATCCTCGGTGACATACAGCCCAGGAATCCCGATTGACCCAGCCGCCCGCGTAATCGTCATCAACGAATTCAACACCGTTGCCGGCGCCTCCGCCCCATGCTGTCCATGCGCCCTAGCCTCAAAACCCACCGCATCGATCGCCGCATCCACCTCAGGCTTGCCCACGATTTGCGCAATCTGGTCCTCCAGCGATGCGTCCTTGGTCAGGTCGATCGGCTCATACCCCACGGACTTGGCATGGGCCAACCGCTCTGCATTCATGTCGCCGATCATCACTACGGCCGCACCCAGAATGTACGCCGATGCAGCCGTCGCTAAGCCGACTGGCCCGGCGCCGGCAACATACACCGTCGATCCCACGCCGACACCCGCGTTCACCGCGCCATGGAACCCGGTAGGCAGAATGTCCGTGAGCATGGTGAGATCCCGAATCTTCTCCATCGCCTGCGCTTTGTCCGGAAACGGAATCAGGTTGAAGTCCGCATACGGAACCATGACGTGTTCGGCCTGCCCACCGACCCATCCGCCCATATCCACATAGCCATACGCGCCACCAGCGCGGCCGGGATTCACGTTCAGACACACGCCCGTCTCCTGCGCGCGGCAGGTGCGGCAACGGCCACACGCCACGTTGAACGGCACCGTCACCAGATCACCTTGCTTGATGTATTCCACATCGGGACCGCACTCAATCACCTCACCGGTAATCTCGTGGCCAAGCACCATCCCGCTTGGCGCTGTGGTGCGACCACGCACCATGTGCTGATCTGACCCGCAAATGTTGGTAGAAACAACGCGCAAAATGACGCCATGATTTATTTTTTTACCCGCCGGGTCTTCCAGCTTGGGATAGTCGATCGACTGCACTTCAACATGATTGGGACCAAGAAATACAACGCCACGATTGGAGGCCATTGTGAATCCTTTCTGGGAAAGAAAGTGAGATTTACGTTGATCTGGAGCTGTAGGTTGTGCAAGGAAAGAGGCCGAACCCCTCCATGGGGCGTAAGGCCGATGTCATCTTTGTGCCTGCCGGTTCGGGTTGCATGTTGGCAAGGAAACGGACATAAACATCAATCTTCGCGCAAAGGGTTTAACGGCCACGAAGCTTGGATGCTTCCTGCAATCCACGGGGTCCATCGCCAATCTCGCCATCCCCAACTGCAACCCGCGTTCCTGGCACGCCTGGAGAATCCCCAGTCAAATCCAGGAACTGTTCCGGCCCTCAAC
>CAXTGN010000778.1:0-2468 GCA_964243455.1 uncultured Acidobacteriaceae bacterium | reverse complement strand
AAGTATTGGCTCGAGAGATGATTCGACCAGGAAGCCAGCAGGTTGCCCAACTCTCCAAGGAAGCGATCCAGGCGCGCAAAGGCCTTTGTTCCGGCGCTCGTCTCGCCAGAGCCGGGAAATTGCATCGCTTGCAGATCCATATTCCGCAAGGACCGGAGTGCGTCTTCGATCGCTTCGAGATCGGCGGGCATATGCCGCGGCAGCTTTGCATACAGCTCGGCCAGGTGCTCGAGTTGAAAGCCCAGGGAGCGCGGATTGGTCTCGTCGGCCATGAGCACATCCAGAACCGCCAGGGGCTGCAACGTGGTGTAGTACCGCTGTCGGTAGGTCATCGAGCTGTCCGCAACTTCGAGCAGGCGTTCCAGGTACCCCCAGTTCTCGGTCGCGAGCGGTCTGGTGATCTCCCGCAGCTGGCTTGTAAGCGAGTTGGCACGTTCCAGGCGACGTCCGATGCTCATAAACAGCCAGCCGGGGCCGCGGTTGATGTTCTCGCGCTCCAGTCCGGAAAAGGCAGACAGCAGTGCAAGGCAGCTGGTCAGCTGAGCCCCAAATTCCGGAAGCTGGGCAGCACGATCGACCTCGATCGCGTCACGCAGTTGGTTGATCAGCAACATCATGTCCGCGGACAGACGCTCCCGCACGCTTCCGCCCGTCCGGGAGACCTCGCGCAGTGTGCATGGCAGACTATCCCACCGCTTGTTGTCCGTCAGAAGGGACAGCAACTCTTTCTTCAGCATCGCAAAGCTGGGCCGTTTGCGCTTCGGGAGCTTGCTGTTCCGTGATCGGAGGCAGGCGTGCAGGCGAAGCAGGCTTCCGAGTTCGGCCTCTTCGGCACGCTCGACACGTGGAACCATGGAGCGCAGAATCCGCGCCATGTTCTCCGCACGTTCCACATACCGGCCGAGCCAGAAGGTGTTATCCGCCACACGACTGGGAACCACGCGGTTGATGCGCCGCAGCTCCAGTGCCTCTTCGCGTGGCCGCAGCATGCTGAACGTACCTACGGTGCTGTCCCACAGCACCCAGGCATCCTTGCTGTGCCCGCCACGCTGCATGGAGACAACCGACCCGTTCGCTTCCGCTACGCGGACCAGGCCACCGGGAATCGCCATCCATCCCGTACCCGTGTTGAGCACATACGTGCGCAGCACCACGCTGCGCGAGTGGAGCGAGGCATTCTCCCATACCGGTGCCGTCGAAAGCGTCACCTGCTCCTGCGCCACATATTCATGCGGGCGCGCTTTCAGTCGTTCGAGGAAAAGTTCCCGCTCCCTAACGGGAAGCTCCGATCCAAACACTGGCTCCATTCCGAGCTTTGGAAACGCCGGCTTGATGACCACCGAATCCAGGTGATTCAGGACCCAGTGCAACGCCTGGGGCTGCCCGCACCACCACGTCGCCACGGACGGCAGCTTGAGCTCTTCCCCAAGCAGGTGCCGCGAAAGCCCGGGCAGAAACGGCATGATGGCCGCTGACTCGATCAGGCCGCTGCCGAGCGCGTTCGCGACCTGCACGTTCCCTGCCACCACGGCATCCACCAGCCCGGAGATCCCAAGAAGCGAGTCGGTGCGCAACTCCAACGGGTCGCAGAAATCATCGTCCACACGGCGCAAAATCACATCCACACGTTCCAGCCCGCTCACCGTCTTGAGATACACGCAGCGGTTGCGCACGGTCAAATCAGCGCCTTCCACCAACGTGAAATTCAGGTACTTGGCAAGGTAGGACTGCTCGAAATAGGTCTCGTTATGCGGTCCAGGCGTCAGAAGCACGACCCGCGGATCGTCACGGCCCGAAAGGCTGGTGAGAGCTTCCCTCTGCGCTCGAAAGAAAGGCGCGAGGCGGAGCACGTTGGATTCCCGAAAGAGCTCAGGCAACAGGTCGGAGACGATCAGCCGGTTCTCCAGCGCATAGCCGCTCCCCGACGGGGCCTGCGTCCTATCTGCCAGCACCCACCAGCGCCCATCCGGCGACCGCGCCATGTCAACGGCCATCATGTGCAGATAGCTGTGTCGCGGAACGGAGACGCCCACCATGGGCCGGAGAAAGGCAGGGTTGGCAAACAGCAGGGCGGCGGGAAAGCGGCCCTCCTTGAAGAGCTGCTGCGGCCCATACAAATCTTCAAGCAGCAGATTCAGCAGACGGGCCCGCTGGATGACACCTGCTTCCAGAACGCGCCACTCCTCGGCCGGAATCAGCAGCGGCACAAGGTCGATCTGCCATGGCCGGTTGGCGCCCTGCGGATCGCCATAGATGTTGTAGGTGATGCCGTTCTCGCGAATGCGCCGCTCTGCGCGCTCCCATCGCCGGCCGAGCTCCTCCGGGCCGATGGAGCGAAGGGACTGCATCAGGTGCGCCCAGTGCGGTCTTGGCGCCACGCCATCCGCAGAGGACTCCTCATAGGTCTGGCCATAACGGAACGGAGATTGGTAAAGGTCGCCGGTCATGCCTCTCCGTCTGCTACCAGG
>CAXTGN010000777.1:1596-2469 GCA_964243455.1 uncultured Acidobacteriaceae bacterium | reverse complement strand
GCGCGGAAGACTGGGGAGACGGCTTGCGGCGCGCGTGGGGCAGAGCCCCTAGGAAGGTTTGGTTACCGCTTCAAGCGTTCTGCAAGAACGCCGTTCTGTTGGGGAGGGCGTTGCCGGAACTCAAAAACACTCCATGTTCAGGTGTCTTAGCTCCGGGAGTTCGGCCACGAGAGCTATTTATTCGCCACCTTCTTCGGCAAGATCTTCTGGAGTAATCACTTGGCACTTGACGAAAGGGTGCGATTGAAGTGCCTCCCGGCGTATGCCGAACCGAATTCCATCGCCGAATCCAGTTCTAAAAATGAGAGGAAGGACGTAAACTCCTGCCGTGCGCCTGAACCAGACCTTCCGAAGCGTGTTGTTGCTGGCGATCGCCTTTCCTTGCGTGTGCCAGGACAAAACAGCCGGCCCTATACCAGCTCCGTCCGTGAGAAAAGCGGCTGACGCGATTTTCTCCGCGTTCCAGAAGCATCCTGTTGTCGGTCTGGGCGACTTTCACGGCATGGCACAGGAAGAGGACTTCTACTCGTCTCTGATTCGTGATCCGCGCTTCGCGAACGATGTCGGGAATGTTGTTGTGGAGTTTGGCGATGCGGCGCAGCAGGACACAATCGACCGCTACGTGAATGGGGAAGACATCCCGTATCCCCAACTACGAAAAGTCTGGGCTGATACGGTTGGCTGGTTTCCTACGGTGACCTCCCTGGGTTACATGAACTTCTATGCCCAAGTCAGGGCAGTGAACAGCACTCTCCCCAAAGAACGACGGATTCGTGTGTGGTTGGGAGACCCACCCGTAGATTGGTCGAAGCCACTAGGTCAGGCTGACCTCGCAAAGAGCCTTGCTGACCGGGATCGGTATCCGGCGGACCT
>CAXTGN010000777.1:0-1586 GCA_964243455.1 uncultured Acidobacteriaceae bacterium | reverse complement strand
AAGCGCAAGAAGGCCTTGGTCCTCTATGGGACTTTCCACTTTTACTATCAGGAATCACTAAAGGAACGTGTTGAGGCGCGGCATCCAGGAGCCTTCTTCGTCATAACGCCATACAACGGATTCAATGAACAGGCATGTTCTGAGGCTTTTGAACGCACGATCCATGACTGGCCGATCCCAGCCTTAGCGTCTCCGGTCCGCAGCAGTCAGTTGCAAGCGCAGATGCAGGCGCCTGGATGTCACTTCCTCAAATCGTCAGATTTCTCTTTCTCGCCGAATGTTACGGAGGAGAGGAAAGCGAAAGAACTGTCGGAAATGGAGGATCAAAGCTCGGGGGTGGCGGGTGACGCTCTGCTTTATCTCGGTCCAGCTACGAGCCTCACACAGTCCCCTATCTCGCCTGATCTGTACCTCGATGACACGTTCAGGAAAGAGATGAGCAGGAGACTGCTGATGAAGGGTGGAGGCCCCCTCACCTGGCCATCTGTCGAAGACAATCCAATGTCGCCTAAACCGGTTCGTGATTACGGGAGGCCTCACGGCAATGGGACCAGCGCTTCTCGTCAAATGACGAATTAGCCCTTTGCCAGGCTGCGCTCCGGAATCGACGCGGTCATAGAACGTGCGGCAGGGGCGCTGCTCGGGTACGGTAAGAATCGATGTATATGGAAAGGCTCGCGTTTTGGCACTTAACTGTTTTGTACCCGGTCGCAGGTTGGCACTGATTTGTTGTGCATACCTTGTGTCCGCCTGCTCAGCCTGGTCACAGGATGCTGAAATGGAGCATCATGCGTTCCAGGTTGGAGCCATCAACTACTTCGGCTACGGTGGACTGGCTCTGGACAAGATTCGCTCAGCGCTCCCTTTGCACACGGGTGACACGCTGACCTATGCCAGGTTCTCAAAAGCGCCTTTAAACGACGCGGTCTCAGCAGTCATCGGAAAGCAGCCGACAGATGTGGACGTTGTCTGCTGCGATGCGTCCCAACGTGTTCTGATCTTTATCGGTTTACCTGGCGCTACCTCCCGCCCCGTTCCAACGGCCTCTACTCCCTCCGGGAATGTACACCTGGACTCAGAAGGCTTGCGCCTGTATGAACACGAGGAAGCGGTCCTTGGACAAGCCGTAGCTCGCGGCACGGCTCGTGAAGACGACTCGCAGGGATACATGATCTCCGATGATCCTTCGCTCAAAGCCGTAAATCTTGCGATGCGTTCCTATGCAATCGGGCGCGAGTTGGAATTGGGGCATGTACTTGAAGCCGCAAGCGATCCTAAACAGCGTAGAGCCGCAGCCGCACTGCTCGGATATGTCCAACGCTCGGCCACTCAGGCGAAGACTCTGTCGAAAGCAATGGACGATCCGGATGACGAGGTACGCAACAATGCCACCCGCGCCCTAGGCGTTTTGTTGGCCGTTACCGGAGCCGAACCGTTGCAAATCGATTTGCAGCCACTCATTAGTCTTCTTTATTCAGGTATCTGGACCGATCGCAACAAGGCCAGCTTTCTCCTGCTACGCCTAACAAAATCCAGAAACTCGCAGATTCTCCATTCACTGCGCAAGAAAGCAATGGAGCCACTTG
>CAXTGN010000776.1:0-2471 GCA_964243455.1 uncultured Acidobacteriaceae bacterium | reverse complement strand
GGATTCCACGATCCTGAGTCCTTTGAGCTTCATTCAAATCGCAGAACGGAACGGTTTGATCGTTCCCATCGGACAGCTGGTTCTTCGAAGTGTGTTGCAGCAGCAGCGACTATGGAGAGAGCAGGGAGGGCCAAGGCTTCGGATCTCAGTAAACGTGTCCCCTCGCGAACTGCTGCATCCCGAGTACCTCGCCACCTTCGATGCGATCCTTGCCGACGGTGATTACCATCCCGGCTCTCTGCTGCTTGAGTTGACAGAGTCGGAATCGTTGCACTCCGATCAGCAGCGAGACCTGCTGTCCGCCTTCAAGCGGAGGGGACTGGACCTTGGCATTGATGACTTCGGCGTTGGGTATTCCAACCTGGACTATCTGCGCCGCTTTCCCGTCGACGTCATAAAGATCGATCGGGACTTCCTCCGGAACGTTGGGGCGAGTCACCAAGACGCCATTCTGCTCAAGGCGATGGTCAAGATGGCACGGAGCTTGAAACGCGTTGTGATTGCTGAAGGTGTGGAAACTCAGGAGCAGGTCGACTTGCTGAAGACTTCGTCGTGTGACCAGGCACAGGGTTTCTTTTTCAGTCCAGGCGTTACGCCAGAGGCCCTTGCCGCTTTGCTTGTTGATCAGAAAACCGGGCGAGGTTTCCTGCCGCTCCCATTGTTGGCTCAAGCGACGGGTCCTTTCATAAAGCTTGGATCCACTCTGCCGACCGCGTAGAGCTGACCTGAGTCGATCATTTATGGACTCGTTGTTCCATGCGCTCCAGGACGACATCGCGTCGCATTTCCAATGAGCACCCTGGTGAATGGTAATCACGAAGTATCTGCCATTGACGGCTCGTCTTCGGATAGGAGTTCCACCGATGATCCCTTGGGGCCATGCTCCTCGTTAGGCTGAGGTCACAACGTCCCAAACTGACAGGTTTGCTTCGATGTGCTTTTCTCCGGCAACTGCGTCCTATCTCCCTGGCCAGCATCAGTTAAAGATGTGCTCTTTAACTAGTCTTCCGACGTTGGAACAAACAGCGGTTCGTATCCAGAAAATCTTGAGCGAGTTTCGGGGAAAGTACCCCTCAGATGACCCGAAGGTGCTAAGGCTCGAAGTGACGCTAGCTGATTTCTACGCCGGTTTAGAAAGGCGTGCCGCGCTTGTTCTAGGCTCTTAGAAAACGCAAGCGGGACCGGAGAGGATAATTACAGCAGATCTCCGGGTTGCCTCGGTTTTGCTCTTCTCAAAGTTCAGATAACCCTCTGATATCACTTAGAGGACGCCGACACTCCTTGAGTGTGACTTTGCTCGAAAGCGTCGTCCATTGCACAAGGGAAGCAAGCTGGAGTTTGCGCGATTTTCAGCTTTCCATCAGCACGCCCCCGGGTCGGTCGCTGACAGTAGACATCTTTGCGCAAGAATCTTGCGTAGCGCCAGCCTCCGAAGCATGAGCCGGACTTTCTGCCTAACTTCGTCTGACCCCAGAGAAGATCCATTTGATCTTGCGGATTCAGAAGGAGGTTCAGTTGTCGGGGCGAATCCATATGGAGAAAAGAGCAGATCAACGTTAGCTTTGCCCGGTAGACTGAGTATTGTGGCCAAGCGATGGATCAACAAAGGAGGCGAAGTGCTCTCCTATGATCTCGAAGCGGATAGGGCATGAACAAAAGTCGCATTCGACCTCGTTGATGCCAGTCAGGACATCCGGCACGGGAAAGGTTCGCATGCATTCTGTGCACGTCACGGCAATGGTGCCCTTCTCATTTTTCACCCAGACAGCTGCCTTAGTGGGCTTGCCGACCCTGGGGCGCGTGGGAAGCTCGTGCAGCAGGTCCCCTATCTTTGCGAAGAGCTCCTCTATCCTGTATTGCCCCTTCGGAAAGAACGCATCCGCCAGCACGCTTTCAGGCACTGTCAGTCCGGAGAACTCTCCGGAAATGACAATCACCGGGATCACGGGGAAGCGGCGGCGCACCACGGAGAGGAACTCGAACCCACTCATGTTTGGCATGCGCAGATCGGAGATGATGATGTCTGGCAAGGACCGCTTGAGCGCCGCCAGGCCCTCAAAGCCATCTTCGGCGCAAAGTACCTCATAATCCTTCGATTCGAGGAGCGCGACTCCGATCCTACGAATTGTCGGATCGTCATCAACGAGTAGGATTCGGTACGAGAACGAGTTCTTCGGCAACTTGTCTCCAATCACGTGCTTCAGGCACTTCGATGTGCCACAACAAGTCCTCTGACCTGGTCAGGTTGGTACTTTGACCAATCCTATCGCCTTCGTTGTCCAGAGTGTGTTTGCCAAAATGAAGTACAGGGCAAGCAGGATGGATGCCTGGGTTCGACTAGGCTACTTCGCTCCAAGAGACAGACATCCGGATTCAGCAGATCCTGAAAATTCCGCGGCAAACTCCCGTCCGGTAGCCCGGTCCTGCTTCGCTTGGAAGCAACACTCGAGGCCTTATGCAGGTCTGCTTCG
>CAXTGN010000775.1:0-2473 GCA_964243455.1 uncultured Acidobacteriaceae bacterium | reverse complement strand
CGGTGGCCGAGGCGGCGTAGAAGTGATGAAGGCGTAGCGCACGCCGAACAGGATCGAGTGGTGGAACACGTTACCGACACGTTGCCGACCCTCGCCGATGGCCTGGCCGGTGCGCGCGCTATAGGCGGTGAACGGGATCGTCGGTAGCGAGTCCGGCAGCCCGATGAACCGGTATTCCGCCGTGAGGTCCAGGCCGCGGACCCAGGGTAACGGCGCCGATAGGCCGGCGATCGCCTGGTAGGCGAAGCTGCCGATGCTGCTCGAGCCGATGGGGCGAGGGAAATGGAACCCCGGCGAAGATGAATTGAGATGGTCAAATTCCAGTGCCTGACCACCGACTCCGACCCCGATATACGGCGTGACCGGCAGCCTCGACGGGATGTCGTAGAGGGCATTCGCGAAGCCGCCATATTGTTGCTCGTAGCCGCCGGCACGGCGGACCTGGGGTCCCGGGAACTCCACTTTTCGGACGTGGTCGTTGAGGTAGTTGCCCTCCAGCTCGACACGTAGGCCGTGGCCAAGCCCATAGCCGAGGCTGACCTCACCGGCGAAGCCCGGGAGATCGAGATGCAGGTCGCGCTTCGGCTCCAACCCCCGGATAGGCTGTAGGATCTGGTCCTGCTCGAAGTCGAGTCCCCCTTCAAGGCTGACATAGGGCCCGATGATGGGTACGGTTTGGCCCTGAGCGGCGCACAGGCCGGAACCGAGCACGCTGCAGCCGAGCAGGCCAAAGCACATGGCGCGGCTCAACCGGGTCCTCGATGACATCTGCTCGTGCTCCAGGACGATAGGGCGCAAACCGGCAATACCGGTTATCGTTCTGATACGAGAACGGAATGCTGTCGTCACCCGCCGTCTCGGCAGGCTTTCGCGCGCCAATCTCTGCGCCGGGCCGGCCGATTCGAGGCTGCAGGATGGAGGGAATCGGCCCGCGGCACCTCGAATCCGTCCGGAACATTCTGAAGATGCGGTTCAGCGGCGGGAACAAGGTCGCCCGGGCGATCCGGAGTGCGGCAAAGAAGTTTCGGCGTCGCAGACCTGGCAACGCGAGGACGACGCCCGCTTCAGCTAGGCGCTAGACGTAAGCGCGAACTTCGCATCGTACTCGGTTCTTCTTGCTCATCGGGACCGGCGTGATGAACATGAGCGCCAGAAGCCTGGTCCATCACCGGGGAAACGGGATCATCCGACACAGATCTTCGTCCCAGAGGGCGAAGCTCGGGGCTTTGAGAGCCTCTCGAAGCGTAAGCACGGTGGCATGAGCCGTAACTACCGAGCATTCGTCGTGACATGCCTGCAGACGATAGTTCGGAATTCCGGGCCGCAGGTGATGTACGTGATGCAAGCCGATGTTCGCGCTGAACCACTGCAGCACGCGAGGCAGCTTTAGATAGGAGGTGCCGTGCAGACAGGCCTGATCAAACCTCCAGTCCTCCGAGTTCGCCCACTGCGAATCCTCGAACCTGTGCTGCACCGAGAACAACCAGATCCCTACGATGGCAGCGAGCAACAGGGTAGGTAGATGCACCAACACGACGTTCGCGAAGCCGAAACGGGCTACGAGTACGGCGAACATGGCGACCAGCGACAGGTTCAGCAGAGCGACGCTCAGACGCTCGCGCTTGAAGGAAGCCGGAGTGTCGAACGGTAGCCGATAAAGCAGAATGAAGATGATCGGCGGCAACAGGAGATGGACCAGTGCCGGATGATGAGTAGCCCGGTACAGCCGCTTGCGCATCGGGCTAAGCGCACGGTACTCCGTCACCGTCAAGCAATCCGAGAAAAAATCGGCGGGGATCCCTCGACCATCGAGGTTGTTCCAGCTTCCGTGATGCCGCGCATGCAGCCGGCGCCAGTAGGCGAAAGGCGTCAAGGTGACCAGACTGCAGGCAGCACCAACGATGCCGTTGAGACGGCGAGACCGGAACAGCGAGTTGTGGCCGCAGTCATGCTGAAGCATGAAGATGCGCACGACCAGACCGCTCGTCGGCACGGCGAGCGCTAGCGTCAGCCAGACGGAGAACCGCGACGCGGCATACATCGCCACCACGAGGGCGAGGTAGAGGGCGAAGGTGGTTCCGGTCTGCCACGCGGCTTTCCCCGGCATCGGCGTCTGAAAGGCCCGCAGTTCCGTGAATTTCAGTTTCTCGGGAGCCGTGAGCGGCTGCGATCTAGGTCCGGACAATTGAGTTCCTGGCCTCCTCATGATTACCGAGTGCTCTCTTGCCGCCGCTGGCGGCGATACCGATCGCATGGCCATCTTCATGGAAGAGCAGAGACACACCCTCCGCTTCGATCGCACGTCTCATGGCGTCCAGGTTGTTCCGCATCGGTGCCCGTTTGCCGGTCTCGAAATCCTTCAGAGTGCTGATCCCAATACCGGCACGCCGTGCCAGGTCCTCCTGAGACCAGCCAAGCCAAGCGCGGGCGGCTCGGCATTGTTCCGGTGATAACATATCACGATGATATCGTC
>CAXTGN010000774.1:0-2482 GCA_964243455.1 uncultured Acidobacteriaceae bacterium | reverse complement strand
TCTGTCCTGACGACTGGATGGACGCTCTCTCCCTCAATCTCCACGACTCTGAAAACCGGGACCGACTTGAAGGGCTCCAATGGACATTGGCTAAGCGGTTGATGGTACTGGGACTGACCGTTATTATCGAGTGGGGCACATGGGGACGTTCTGAGCGAGATTTCCTCCGTTGCGAAGCTCGCGCCCTTGGCGCGAGCGTAGAACTGCACTATCTGAGCGCTTCGTTAGAGGTCCTCTTTGATCGCATCGGGAAGCGCGCCAAAGAAGATCCGCCAATTCTCTGGTCAGCTGTGCAGGAGTGGGCTGCGGCGTTTCAGGCTCCTACCGCAGAAGAAACAGCGCTTTTCGATCTTTTCGTGCATACAAACGCCTAAGCGTTCCCGTCCCGTTTCGCTCAGATCCGCGGTCTTAGCTAACAACCCTCTTCCGAAAGCCCCGCAGCCCGAAACCCATGAGGGCGGCAAAGAAGAACACCAGCGCTCCTAAGATCGACGCATTCGCCATGTGTCCGATCCCTGGCGTCAGCGCCGAGCGCAGCCCTTCGCTGAAGTATACAATCGGGTTTACCAGGATCCCGATCTGCAGCCAGCGCAGGTTCCTGAGCGCCGTCCATGGGTAGTACACACACCCTAAAAACACAATCGGCGTCACCACGATGCCGAAGATCAGACCGATCTGCCGGGGCTGCACCGCCGTGCCGATCACCAGGCCCAGCGCCCCGGACACCAGGCTCGACAAGACGAGAACCGCGGCCAGCAGCGCCCAGCTTGTCACGTGCGCCCTCACCGGGATCGTCGGGATGTAGTACGCGACCGGAAAGACAATCGCTGCTGCCAGCAGGCTTTGCAGCGATGAAAAGAACACCTTCTCAAACGCCACCGCCCAGATGGGCAGCGGGCACATCACGCGGTCGTCGATCTCCCGCGTGATGCTGAACTCGGTTGCAAGCGGTAACGCCACGGCCGCGATGCCGGAAAACATGATGCCGACAGCCATCAGGCCGGGCAGCATCACCGTGCCGAAACCGCCGCCATTGCCTGCGGCGGAGGCCCCCATCGGCGACATCGCCGCTGCGTTCCCAGCCATATGCGGCATCACAAACGTGAACACAAACGCAAACAGCAGCGGCTGCATGCCCACCCGCAGAATGAAGGGAATCACCTCGCGCCGCAGCACATACAGGTCGCGCAGCAGCAAGCCGCCAAAGGCTCGGCTGTAGCCCAGGGCGCGTGTTCCTTGTATCTCGTTACTCACGCAGTTCCCTCCCTGTGAGGCGGATGAACACGGTCTCCAGGCTCGCAGCGGAGGTCGCAATGTCGGCAACGCCCATGCTTTCCGTCGCGCCGATCACCCGCGCCACGATGCCATCTTCCTGCGCAGCGAGCACTCGGAGCCCGTTGCTGCCTGCTTCCTCCACACCACCGACGCCTGGCACCTGCGCCAGACGGTCGCGGAGCGCCTGTGCATGCGCTCCCGGACTCAGCCGCAGGTCGATCACCTTCTCACCACCGAGACTGGCTTTCAGCGCCGCGGGCGTGTCCTGCACCAGAATCTTGCCGTGATCGATGATGGAAATACGGTCGCACAACTCATCGGCCTCTTCCATGTAGTGCGTCGTGAGCACCACGGTGATGCCCTGCTCGCGCAGTCCGCGCACGGCCTCCCACATCGCGAGGCGGCTCTGCGGATCCAGCCCCGCACTCGGCTCATCCAGAAACAACACCTTGGGCCGGTGCGCGATCGCGCGGGAGATCTGCACGCGCTGCGCCATGCCGCCGGAGAGCTGATTGGGATAAGCTTTGGCACGGTCCGTCAACCGGAACTGGTCCAACAGCTCGGACGTGCGCGCTTTGCCTTCCGCGCGGCTCATACCGAAGTAGCTGCAGTGAAACTGGATGTTCTCGGCGATCGTGCACGCCCGGTCCAGCGTGTTGTACTGGGGCACCACGCCAATGAACTGCCTCGCCTTGGCAGGCTCCTTCACCACATCCACGCCGGCAATCCGCACGGCACCCGATGTCGGCACAGCACGTGTTGTTGCGATGGAGATCGTCGTCGTTTTTCCTGCTCCATTGGGCCCGAGCAGGCCATAGAGCTCACCCTCGTTCACGCACAGATCGATCCCATCGACCGCCGTCACGGGCTGCTTGCCGCTGTAGACCTTGCGCAACCCGGAAATCTCGACAATGCCGTTGCCCTGAGCCAAACCTGTATCCGTCTCCAATGCTGCAGCCATGCTACATGGCCCCTTTTTCCTTATCGGCAGAAATCCCCAAACCTTTAGTTCACCACGGGGCGCATCCAACCGCTCATGCGCAAACCCAATGCCGCGCTCGGTATCGGCCTGCTCCTCTCGTTTGCTGTAAGCGGCCTCCAGCCATGTCCTCTCGCGGCGCAGACGCCGCAGGGAACGACCGGCTCCGCCGCCAGGAGCCTCACCGCTGCCATCACTCTTCCGAACGCAACGACGAACGGTGTAGCC
>CAXTGN010000773.1:1131-2483 GCA_964243455.1 uncultured Acidobacteriaceae bacterium | reverse complement strand
GTGCATTGAGCGTTCGCGACAGGTATGTGAGGTGAAGTTGTCCATGAGAATCAATGCAACACGTTCGCGCACGGAGTTGCGGAAATCTGGAGCTCGGAATTAAAGAGTGCCGGGCTGACCAACCTGCTAGGTTGTGCAGTTTAAGCTGCTCCCAGGTTAGGAGGCCAACGTTTGTTACCACAGGTTAGTGGCTACAATTTTAGGCCGCCCAGGTTCCCCATTGATCATTCTGACTTGAACGACGGCCTCAAAATTGTCTTTTTCGTGTGGCATCAAGCCGTCTCGCTTCAGCTCTTCCAAGGTTCGCTCATCGGAAAGTGCATCAGCCGCGGCGATAGTTCCATTCTCTCCAATACCAGCCGCCACGACGGCAATCTGCCCTGTTACAGGATCATAGAATCGCGCAATTAACCCGTAATCAGCAGTGACTTTATTCAGAGCCGATAAGGTATAGACCGACCATTTCCGTTTTGGGTCAGCACGATCCTCGATTTCGAATGTATCGACGCTGGGCCGGGCAAAATGAAATCGTAGAGCGTCCGTCAATCTCATCGTCCAGGGATTATTGAATCCGGATATCAATATGATTGGGCCCTTCTGCAGGTCAGAGAACGATGTCTGCGCCGACGATTGAACATTAATGACCCTACTTCGTCCCGAAAAGACCTCTTGAAGCCTTGCAAGCGCGATCGTGTCCGATAGAGCAACTGGATCGGAGTGCAGAGGATGCCCACCGACTGAAGCATCACTGATGCCTGAAGTCGCATTATTCGTCAACGCAAGGATAGAACCTACCGAAATTACGATTGGTTCCGTATTTTCTAGGATGGGCCGCCAGAACAGCTTTAAGGCTGAAGTATGCAGGTATGCGCCCGCAAACAGCACGCTCGCCATAAGCAGGAGACCACCTATCGACGCACGCAGTACATGCTTACTTTTATTCGGCGTGCTGATCCGATCCGATACATCGCATGGCGTGAGATGTTCGGCCGGCAGAAGGAGCTCTGAAGCCTCCTTGGGCGATGACGCTTCTCCGCTTGGCAAGGCCACTGCCTGGCCCGGCGCGAGCTTGAACTCCGGGACATATGAACCCGGGCGCAACTCGATCCTTAGCTCTTCTAGATGTTCAGGTTCGTAGTAATACTGGGCCAGCCGTTTGCGGACCTCCCCGGCGATGACCCTCACTACTGGGTCAGCATTTAGGTCATATCCTGGCTGACGTCCAAAGGCCTCGACACCAATGACGCGTTCTTTGAGGTCCTCATGGTCTCCGGTCAAGGTCTTGCGAACAACATAGTTCAGAAAACTTGGATAGCGGCGACTGTTATTAAAGTGGCGGCTGTTTTGAAGCC
>CAXTGN010000773.1:0-1118 GCA_964243455.1 uncultured Acidobacteriaceae bacterium | reverse complement strand
ATAGCGCACCACTATCGAGTTGAGGTTTGATTGACATTTAAACGCAAGCCCGAGGACCATCGGGGAGTATTATACCCCTCGTTTTCCGGCATTACGCCTTTCGCTAAGTTCTTTCGATTGTTCAATATGCGTTCTTGTTCGAGACGGTCTATGCAGTAGTACACCTATTCAGGTGTTTTTCGGGGCCGCTATGCTTTCCCCGCTGCCAAAGAAGGTGTTTTGATCGCAGGGAAGAAGAGTAGCGACCGTCCACTTGGTAGTCGCGCAGTCCTCCCCCCGGCTATATGCCTTCCTGGGGCGGGTTCCTGATTTCGCCATGTGCTCAAGGCGTCATGCGCCAATAGATCATTCCGCGTCCACGCGGCCGGATAGAGACCGCGTAACCGTAACAATGAGGACTCCACATTGATGAGGCAAGCACGCAAGAAAAGAAAAGGTCTGGTTTGGTCGAGTATGCTTTCGACCTGCCTGCTCTTGCCCGGGTTTGTCGCATCCACGCACCTTGCCCTGGCCCAGGTCGTCAAGCTTCTACCAAGTGATGCGGGCGTTGTGACGGTGAGGGGCCAGACTGACGTTCCGCTGGACACGGGTGAAAAGAGCAACGTGATCACTGCTGAGGAGATCACGTATTTGCCCGTAGACGGCCGCGATACTACGGAGTTGCTGAAGACCCTGCGGGGCTTCGCAATCCAGCAGGGTGTCAACGGCACTGTAAGCAATCAAGCTGCCGACCCTTCGCAGATGAATGTCACGCGATCTATTGGAAACGAGGTTGCCTTTTTGAGCTGCTTCGCTTGGCCCACCATTCTCCTTTCACCAGAGGAGTTGAAAGCTCTTGGTGCAATTTGTGAACGGCCCGCTTCTCAGATCCCTTTTTCGAACCATTTGAAGCGCGACTTATGCGATTTCAGTAACGCGGTCTGCCTTCGGAGTAATTCATGATCCGCTTTTCCGCTATTCGCCGCTCCTTCATCGCTCCCGTGGCTGCAGGCTTCCTCATCCTGGCAACAGCTGTGGGACAGTCCACTATCCAACCGGTGCCGGTGGTGGCCAGTTCTACAAGTACGGTCGTCACGGGATTAAGTCAGCCGCATGCCGTGGGACGCAACAGTGCGGGC
>CAXTGN010000772.1:0-2484 GCA_964243455.1 uncultured Acidobacteriaceae bacterium | reverse complement strand
ATGCCGTTGCGCTCTGTCTCGATGACGGCATGGAGGAAGCGGTCGAACTGCAACGACCACATGAGATGGACGCCTGGTGCTGCCATGGGTCAGCCGGCCCCGCCCTGTGCATCCTGCTGGTAGCTGACGCTGGCCGGGTTTTGACGGACCGTCGCACCGTGCAGCCGGCCGGCCAGGGCAGCGCGCCGCTCCAGGGCCAGGTCTGCCTGCTCCGTCCGGCTGGCGTGCAGCCTCACTGCCATGGCCACGCCGTTGGCGATCCCTTGCAGGAAGGACAGGTCGTGCCGCGTGAACTCACCCGCCTCCGCACTGCCGACTTCAAGCACCCCGAACGCCCGCTGGTTGTCGCCCCGGATGGGCACGCTGACCATCCGGTGCACCCCGTACCCGACCAGCGCCTCCGGCACCTGGATGCGGCTGGTCGCGTCCAGTTGGCGGAACTGGACGAGCTGGCCGGTGAGCCAGGCCAGCCCCGCCGTGGTGCCCAGGTCCGCCGCGACCCGGGTGCGCCCTACCATGCGCGCCGGCCAGCCGATCCCGGCCTGCAGCACGAAGGCGTCCTCGTCCGCCCGGTATTGCAGCACCCCGGCGATCCCGCCCCCCACACCCTGAGCAGCAGCACGGCACGCCTCGCAGACGACGGTGTCCAGGTCGCCTTCCGGATGCGCGAGCACGTCAAAGCGCCCGATCAGCGCCGCCTGCTGGAATGAGGAAGGGGTCGCATCGCGTCGCGCGGCCTGGGCGGAGGCGGACGGTGCCGGACTGATCTGGTACATGGATGGGCGAGCCTCCTTGAAGCGCTCAGTCCGTGCATCGGCTCGTCGCATCGAGCCGTCAGCAACAAGCCTGTGAAACGCGATGCAAACGGAAAAGAGGGTGGTGCCCGAAGGCACCACCAAGTCTAGGGAGGAAACGTCCTTCGGAAGCTGCTCCGAGAGATCGCGGACGCCAGCAGCGCCCGTGACAGTTCAGTCTATGGGCGACGAGACGTTGCCACGGTAGGTTCGGAAACTACCTAGTGCCAATTGCGATGGCACCTGCCTTGACATTTCCGCTTTTAGATAACTCTGCTATCCGCTACACCGTTGACACGCGGCCGAGTAGCCGTCCCATCGTCGCCACCAGTCTGTTCGAGCTGTATGGCTTAGCCAACATCTCCACCCTACGCCGCTCGCGGAACTCAGCCGTGACAGCATCAACCCGGGCGGTCGTGATCAGCATGGGAATGTCCGGATAGCTCTGGCGCATGTGCTGGGCAGGTTCCCAACAGCTCTGTCACGAGCCGCCATTTGGGCCAGGGTACAGCAAGTCGCTGAAAACATTTAGTTCGGAGAGAAGGGGCGCTACCGCGTGGCAGCGCCCCTTGCCTGCTGATCGAAGCGGCTGCTTACGCGTTGTGGCGGCGCAGCAGGCCCAGGCCGGCCAGGCCGGCGCCAAGCAGCGCCATCGAGGCGGGCTCGGGAACGCCGGTCGGGGCGGGCGTCGGCGTCGGCGTCGGCGTGTAGTTGTAGGCCACGGTCAGCGTGCCGCTCGCGTTGGTGGCCACGCTGCTGGTGATGTTGCCGCCGCCGCCGGTGAATGTCGTGCTGGTCAACGTCTGAGCATTGAGGGTGATAGGGCCGTTCTCGAAGGCCGCGAAGCCGGAGGTCATGTTATCGACGTCCGAGGCCGTCAGGCTTCCAGTGATCGGCGCAGAGGCGCCAGCGGCAAGCGCGGTGGTTCCGTCGCCCTTGTACTCGCCGAAATCCTGTGTTTTCGAGACCACGACGAACAGGCTGTCGATGTCGCTTTCTGCGCTGTTCAACTCAACCGTTGAGTTTTGCGCGAAGTTAAATGCCTGGGCCGTCGTGGCTTGGTTGGTCAGGCTGCCGCTAAAATTCTCGGTGGCGGACATGGTCAGGGTGACGCTGGTCAGCGTTCCCAGGGTCATATCGAACGGCTGAATGGTCAGGGTCGGGCTGGTGAAATCGGTCGGCGTCGGGCCAAAAGTCACGGAAGACATTGAGCTTGTCGCCTGGGCGATACCAGCGGTGGCCAGCACAGCCACGGCAGCCAGCAAAGCTTTCTTGAAACCGAACATAAACGAGTCCCTTGGTTTGGCCCGCGAATACCGCCGATGCCTGTAAAGCCGAGACGCAAAGGCCATGCCAATTTATAACAAACTAAACATATCAAAGCTTTGCACTCAGATCATGCCAACGGCTTCGTGAAGTTGTAAAGAATTCCGACATGCCTTTAGACACCTTTGTATATCTGGTATTTACAACCGAGGGGCCAACCGCTTCACGGGCTGTAAAGAATCCCGACATGCCTTCCGGCGCCCTTGTATTTCTGGAACGAACATGGATATTGGGTGACGACGGAATGCAACCATCGTTAATTCATAGGTAATCATGGCCACGAAGACTTGGAATGGCGCTGATGCGCCTTACGCCACCGATGCCGATTGGTCGCCTGCGGGAACACCGGTCGCAGGCGATACGG
>CAXTGN010000771.1:832-2488 GCA_964243455.1 uncultured Acidobacteriaceae bacterium | reverse complement strand
GCATGGGAATGCTGGAAAGAAAAGTATCCGTCAACGCGGTTGTGATCGCCGTCGATTCGGTGTTCAGCTGCACGGCGGTCGAGTTCACCTCGACCGTGGTGGATTCACTTCCGACTGCCATCGTCAAATTGAGGGTCGAAGCGGTGCCTGTCGTCACTTCGCTGTGCTTCGACTGCACGGTGCCGAAGCCCGGCTTGACGATCGTGACGTCGTAGTACCCGGGCAGCACGCCATTGGCGGTGAAGCGTCCGAGGTTGTCAGTCGTGCTCTTGATGGTGCCCTGCGGTCCGGTGATTGTCACATTGGCATCCGGAATGGCGGCCCCGGACGTGTCCACCACCGCGCCATTCAAGCCACCCGAAACCGCAGATTGATCCTGCCCAAAGGCCGGGCTGAACGAAGCACAAAGAGAGCAAACCAGAAGTGCATGGCGAAGGTGCGACCGCATGAACTACCTCTTGATGAATTTTGGGCGGAACCGACAGAACGCGTTCTAACCGGTCGCGGCCACATGTGCACGCCATGGGCCAAACAGAAAGTTGCATTGACAATGGGAACAAAGTGCGATCGCCCCGGCCTCTTCCATTTTCTGTAGGCAATCAGTTCATGCGATCCGACATTACGGAATAGGCAGGCGTCCCGCCTCTGAGCGAGGCAGACGGGCTTGGCTGCGATTTTAGACAACGGACTTGCGGCGCGGTGGTGACGGGAGTGCCGGGAGGACATCTCTTACCCGCAGATCCTCGGCTCCGATGAAAGGGAGCTCAGACGATCTGCGGGCAGCTGCTGTGTTCGAGTGGCGGGGACGCCCTTAGCGAACGCCCTGGCTGCGGGGGAAGAAGAAGTAGTTCGGAACCTTGTCGGCCGGTGTCGCGGCGCGGAACCGATTCTCGGACCAGACGAAGGTGTCGTAGCCCAGGGACTCCAGCAGCTGAAAGGTATCCGGCCCGGAGACCTCTACGACCCAGATGGGCTGGGCTCGTTTGATCAGGTCGACCGCGCCCGCAATACAGGCCAGATCGTGCCCCTCAACGTCGCATTTGATGAGCTTGGGCGAGAGCGCGGGAAACAGGGTATCGAGCCGGGCGGTCTTGACAGGAATGTTACCTTGCTCAGACAGTCGTGCTTCGTAGATGTTGGCGCCCCCGGCGTCATAGTCGGGCATGCTCATGGCGGCGTGTGCCTGATCCTTGTCGGACGCGGCCACGTTGTAGCAGGTGACGTTCCCGAGGCCAAGTGCAGCTACATTTCCCGATAAGTACTTATAAGTTTCAGGGATAGGTTCAAGCGAGTGCACGGCGCCCGTGGGGCCCACAAATTCCGAACAGAACCGGGTGTAAACACCTATGTTTGCACCCACATCCAGCACAGTATCACCCGGCTGAAGAAGAGCTTTGCAGCCGAACAGATCAGGCTCCGAGGCCATGGGGTAGTGCCGTAACTGCTTGCTGTAGTGGCGGGGACGAGCTACCTGAAGAACCGACTTTGGAAGGTATTTCAATGCGACATTTTTCAGGGACATTCGGGCTCGATTCGCGATTTGTTCGGGCCTAGTATAGCCTTGGAATGCGGCCAGTTTCGCCGCACAGATGTGTGATCTAGCGAACGGACGTGGAACGGCTAAGGTGGCCACCCGGCCCCGCCCAAGCTTTCACA
>CAXTGN010000771.1:0-822 GCA_964243455.1 uncultured Acidobacteriaceae bacterium | reverse complement strand
GCTCAAGCCAAGTCAACTATCCCTGACGCAAAGAGAACCTCAGCAGCATAGCTGACTCATTGCAGTTCTCTGATCCCGTCAACCCAATCTTTAGTTCGGCCACGACGCGTGCCTCGCAACAGGCTCGCGTCAGCCGATCGAAGGTGTGGGCAAAAGGACGTCCGCTGCCGGATATTCCGGCACGCGTCGCGCGGCGCTGCGTTTTCGAACCGGTGCGAATTCACACTAACACTTCCCTTGCGAGCTGATCCCCCAAACAGAGTCCTGAACTCTGTTTGGGGCCACACGGAAGTAACCATCCGGTAATCGCAAGTAACGAAATCGGTTGGACCAGGAACCGCCCGGGGAAGTGTCACGACCAAACGCGACTGGTGTACTCGGCCTCAACGCACGGAGCATCCCTGCCGTCGGCGACCCAGTTTGAGTGATTCAGGAGTTTTCATGAACGATTTTCGTAAGTTGAGTGCGCTTAGCCTTGCCGTTTCCATCCTGTGGCTCGGATGTGGCTCTGCGGGGGCAAGTGCAGGAACGAAGGCGGCCGGCAAACACGCGTCGACCACCAACGAATCACCTTTGGTGATCGGAGGGACACATCTGGCGGCTACGACGTCCCTGAAAGCGACAGGCGGAAAGAAGCCTTATAAGTGGTCACTCAAATCCGGCAGTCTGCCGGCAGGTTTGCGGCTCACGAAGCACGGCGTCATTGAAGGCAATCCGACCAGCGCCGGGGACTTCGCCTTTACCGTGCAACTTGAGGACGGCGACGCACCGGTCCAGGTGGAGACGGCCAATGAAACGCTGACAATTGCCGCCCCGCTTGCC
>CAXTGN010000770.1:0-2488 GCA_964243455.1 uncultured Acidobacteriaceae bacterium | reverse complement strand
AGAGGGCACTCCAGGCAGCGTGGCCGCTCGAACGTGCAAAGCGTCTGTCCATGCAGCTTCACCAGGGAGTGATGTTCGTCGAGCATGACGGCGTCCCAGGTCTCCGGCACAAGACGCATCAACCGCTCTTCCGTGGTGGCCGCATCAGCCCGGGGAACCAGGCAGAGCCGCTGAACCACGCGCAGATGATTCGCGTCGATCGAAAGCGCACGGCGGCGCAGGGTGGAGAAGTTGACCACCGCCGCCGAGATCTGGGCTCCAACGCCCTCGAACTGCTCCAGCCAGCTGCGGATCTTGTCTGTTCGGTACCGCGCCAGGAACTCGAGAGACAGTGCACCTGTGCGTGTGGTGATCTGCTGCAGGGCGGTCTTCAGGCGAGGCGCTTTGACTTCGGGGAACGTAACGACCGCAATGGCGCGCTCGAGATCGGCCAACGCCGCGTCCCGAACCGGTTCCCACGCACCGGGACCGGCACCCGGGAAGGCCCGCTCCAGGTCGCGCATCACCTGATGTGCCTGCGGCGTCTTGGTGCGGGAACTCAGCAGGGAATAGATGAATTGGGTAAGAGGATCCCAGACATCGCGGGGCTTCGGTTCACCGTGATAACCCAGCAGCAGACGGTGGACATGAGGGAGCTTGTCGGCCTGCTCAGGAGTCAGCGGCCTGCGCAACGCATCGACGTCAGACGGGTCGGAGAACAGATCGGCGGTCATGCCGGTTGGGAAGGCACGCCGCCGAACGCGGGTTGGAAGTGCGCACAGGGCACGAGGAGAGCGAAGGAATCCGGTAAAGCTACAGGGCCTGCTTTACCTCAGCGGTAAAGGATCCGAGCGGATTGGTCATCGCCTTCTTGGCGATGGTGGGCAGCGATTCGCCGCGACGATACATCAGGTATGCGGCAGTCGCCCCGGCGATAACAGTGACCCAAAAGGAAAGGCGTTTCATAGAGCACTCCATCGAGGACAAGCCTCGTTCCCCGTTGGATGCAGCGTGCACCATGCGGGTTTGTGAAAGGCAGCCGTCTCAGCTTTGGAAGAAGGTGCCCTGCCATCGCCCCTGCGAAGTCGCATAACCCCAGGCCATACGCGGAGTGTTGTGCGCGAGGCCGATCTGTCCGTCCGGCCCAAGCAGAATGATGCCGCCATGGCCGCCAAGCCGCTCAAACAGGTAGGCGATGGCCTCACTGGCAGCCCCCTGCGCGGTGGCACCGGCGGCAACGCGGTCGGCTGCCCACTTGCCGAGCACGAGCTTCATGATGGGCTCGCCCCATCCCGTAAGGGACACGGCGGCCGAACGGTTGTCCGCATAGCACCCACAGCCGATCAGGGACGAATCTCCGACCCGACCCGGTGCCTTGGACAGCGTTCCTCCCGTCGATGTTCCCGCGGCGAGATGGCCGTTCGCATCCAGGGCAACGGCGCCCACCGTATCGTGGGAGTGAAGCGTGGCATCGTCGATCCGAAGCGCGTCGGGCAATCCCTGTTCCACCTCGGCATCGATCGCGGCCTGCTCTTCCCCGGAGGACATGGGTCCTGGCGCGGCTCCGGCAAAGGTGAGGTCGGGAAGCCCGGCAGCTTGCGCGCGCTGAAAGTCCTCGAGACGTTTGAGCTCCCGCGGGATCACCAGATCGTTGTTGTCTATGAGCGACATCCCGTGCTCGGCAGCAAACGCCTCGGCGCCAGGGCCGACGAAGTAGACGTGAGGCGACAGGTCGAGCACCAGCCGCGCGGCCTGGATGGGGTTGCGCAGGCGCTCGACACAGGCGACGCCGCCAGCCCGCAGGTCGGAGCCGCTCATCATCAACGCATCGAGCTGAACACGGCCGTCACGGGTCAGAAAAGAGCCACGTCCGGCATCGAACGTGTCGTCGTCCTCCATGACGGTGATCGCTGCCTGGACGGCATCAAGCGCCGACCCGCCCTTGGAGAGTACCGCCCAGCCTGCGGTCAGGGCATGATCGATGCCATGGTTGTGACTGGCGACAGCTTCATCGGGCATTGCCCACGCACCGCCATGCAGCAGAAGGACTGGTTGAGGCACGAAGCTGATTGTACGGCGCAAGCGTGCGTCCTGCGTTTCTACGGCTCGCCCTACGAAACCTACGTAATCGGTCGAGATGACTAAATGCTTGAGCCTATGACCCATTCGGTTCTGGGGTGATTGCTGCCCAAGAGTTAGAATCCGTCTCAGTTGCCTGCCTTCTACCCTTCTGCTGATTGTGGTCCAGCAAAGAAAGTTCTTCGTATGCTCAAACTGAGCAATCAACCGGTGTTCTCCTCCACGATTGAACCCGTCCGCCAGAGCGAGTGTCTCGCCGTGGAATATGACCGTGCAGGCGGGCCTGTTGCCGCCTCCGGGCGTGAGATCGAGCTGGACTTCATCCGTGGTCTGGCCATCCTCATGGTTCTGGACTTTCACGCACCGGTGCGTTGGCTATCCCGTCCGCTGTCTTGGCTGGGATTCCCCAATTTTGGGTGGGCGGGTGTCG
>CAXTGN010000769.1:0-2489 GCA_964243455.1 uncultured Acidobacteriaceae bacterium | reverse complement strand
CAACTCAGAACGCCAAACGTCGCATCCGTGCGACAAGCTAAATAAGGCTGCTTAGCGGCGAAAGGTCAGTCATGGATCAACTCGAAATGGCCGCCTTGGACCAGAAAATCCAGGCTCTTAGGGATCGCCTCCAAGGCGAGGATGACGACCGCCAACGCCAGGAGGAGGAGCGCCGACGCCCAGGGCGGACATCTGAGACCAACCCAAATCTGGTTGCGCTCATGCGAGAATTTGGTAGCGCCTATGCAAGGCGAGGCAGCCCCCTACCGCCTGCTGAGCGATGAAGCTGAGCCGCCCTACGACTTAGAACACATGACGCCTGTGCGTAAGCCTCTAGTAACGCTTCCGATTACCCACATTGTCGGGTGGTGAGTTCCATGCCGAGCATGATGTCGGCCAGCCTTGCCCATCCCCGCCACATGACGGTGGTGCCCGGCGGCGGGTCATGGGTGCGCGCGAGATAGCCGCCCAGGCGCGCGACCTTGGCCAGGCAGTCCGCGAGAGCATGCAAGCTTGTGGGGTGATTACGCCGCTGTTGCGATTACCTCGTCGTCATTCGCGGCGCGGAAGTCGGGGTGGCGAGAGCGGAACGCGTCCTCAAGCATGTCGTTCAGCACCGCCGTGCGCACATTGAGGAAGGGCTGCACCGTGGCCCTGTTCCAGCGCATCTGCTGCTTCTTGTTTATGCGCTTGGCCACGACCTCGTTGACCGCGCTTTCCACGAACGCGGTCGAGATCGGCTCACCACGCCGTCGCCGGGCGGCGTAGTGCACCAGGGCGTCCCCGTTGCGCTCGAGGTAGCCCAGCAGATCGCTGGCCTGTCGCTGCAGACGGCTGACACCGGCCACCTCACGCAGCGGCTTGCGCTCCGTCCAACGGCATAGGGCCGCGAGCTTGCGCCGGCACCCTGGCCAGCGCCCGTGCCACAAGCGCCACTTCGCCCGTTCCAGGCCGCGAACCGCCGTGTCCGCGAGGTGCGTGTCGGCTGTGCCCGCGCCGAGGCCGCTGGCCGCCTGAAAGGCGTGCTCGAAGCGCACGGCCGCGTGCCACCAATCCAGCACGACCGTGGCACCCGGCAGCACCGCGCGCTGCAGCCGCCACAGCCCGGCATCGCCCGCCCTGTCCTAAACTACGCAGAGGCAGCTTATCCAGGGCGCCCCACCACCAACCGCCGATCATTGCGCGAAGCACCGTCTACGGGTTTCGGGCTAGCTTGTGTTAATCTTATATTGTCGCTATGATCGAAAATGACATAAGCAATCAACTTATGGTTGAACTCATGTGACTGTGTGCTACTGCTTAGCTCCGGCTGCGCCCAGCTTGCCCAGGGCATGTTGACCAGTCCAGCCGCACCACCGCGGCTACTGCTCATCGAGGCTGACGAGCCAGTCGCCACGGCTCTGTCACGCGGGCTGCGACGGCATGGGTGGGCGATCCAGTGGGCATCCACCGCCGAGGATGGCTTGCAGCTTCAGGCAGAGTGGGCGCCACACGCCGTGCTGCTAGCCTCTAGCCTGCCCGACATGACTGTGGGTAAGTTGGTTGCTCGCCTAGCCGAACGGGGCGACTGCGGTATTCTCGTGCTGTCCGGCCACGAGCACGACCGGCTCAGGCATGTCGTCCTGGGGCGGGGCGCGCACGACGTCATGAGCAAGCCCATGCGCGCCAGCGACATCGCGGCGCGCATACTGGCCGTGCAACGCCGTCTTGGTCTGCCAGCACCCGTGCTTGATTAGGTGCGCCGCCGCATCTTGCTGAGTAGGTGCTGCACTGCGCTCAGCAGGGAGGCGCGCCCGAACGGCTTGTGCAGCATCGCCTGGTGCGGGCCGAGGGCGCTCAGGTCGAGTTGGTTGTCCGTGTCGCCTGACACGAACAGCACGGGGCGGCCCGGCGCCTTCTCATCCCAACACGACGCAAGGGCCACGCCATCGCGGGAGCCGGGCATGCGCACGTCGGTGACAAGTATGTCGAAGGGAACAGCATCCTCGATCAGTGCTGCTGCAGTGTCGCCGGACTCGGCTTCCACCACGTCGTGCCCGTCCTGAGCCAGCGTGCGGCGCATCGAGGCCCGCACGTCGTCGTTGTCGTCAACCAACAGAATACGGGCGGGAGCGGGGGTCACGGCAGGGTCGTTCATCCACACCCTCGAGGTCAATTCGATATGACAACGGCAAAGACTGTACACGTTCGCGTGATATTTGCGCAAGATTCTTCATAAACCAGGATGACTGGCCCGGGCAAAAGCGTGAGCTAGCGCAGGTTCCCGTCGCGCCTGCAGCGCCGCCAGGCGATGCTGGAACGTCGCACCGAGAAGGGTGCTGGTGCCTCATCTAATCAACGCCTCGACCGACAAGCGAGTGATCTGATGGACTTCAGCGCCGCCCTGATCCGCTACGACGCGGCGCGCATGGCCTTGGCCGAGTGCGCCCGAATCGGGGTCTGAGGAGCAAGCGATACCGTTGGCGAATTCGCGGGCGGCCCGTTTCAGG
>CAXTGN010000768.1:0-2493 GCA_964243455.1 uncultured Acidobacteriaceae bacterium | reverse complement strand
CCATCCGGACCATTCCGCCGCGCGGCCGATCATGTCTACATCCTGCTGCCGAGCGCGCACGCGCTCAGATGTTCCTGGATCTTCTCCCTGGGGGGCCCGCCCAGATAAGAGCCAAAAATCCTCAAGAAGCGTCCCTTTATGAAGCGTTCCTGGTCGTCTGGGAGCAATTCGAAGGTGACGGTCACCAGGCTGCGGTATGCGCTCGCGTCCTCGCCTTCCACTTTCTGATGGAGCGAACCGAAGGAAAAATCGTAGAACAGTGGCTCAGGCCATCTCCGGAGAGCCCGGAGACAGTCGTCCTCGATGATGCCGTTGTTGCGGCGGTTGGAAGTGCTGCTCTTGGGAAAGACGGTTCGCTTCTCGATGAGAACTTCCTCTCAGCCGTTAGAAGTCACCTGCTGGGGAGAGCGAAAGATCGACTGTTGCCGGTGAAGGCCGTCCGGACCGGCGGCGACAACATGTCTCTGCAGAAACCAGCGCCTATTGGGTTCGAATACCGGGATGTCGCGGCGCAACTGCTCGCCCATCAGGCAAAGCTTACGAGCAGTTCCCAAAGTGATTTGGCCGGAGCTTCGCAAATCTGCGAAAAGCTGCGCTTTCCCCTCGTTGCGATGATCGGAAGCGAAGCCTTTCGCGCTCTGCTAATCCGAGCTTTGGCCTTGGGAAAACGTGAAAGCGCAACCCTCGCGGGACTACATGTTGAAGATGATGGGGCGTTAGGGGGTACTTGCGAGGGATCAACCGAGGCAGCGCTGGTGCTTGTCGCTCACGTTATAAAAGGGCCTGCGCTCCTCATCGGTGAGGCTCTGGTCTGCAACATGTTGGATAAGGTTTGGCCTGATCTGATTGTTTCCAGCCCATTCGGCGAGGAACGTAAGACTGCCAGCCGTGCAGCCTAGGAACCTCATCTCGCCAATCTGTTCATGGGCGAACTGAGATCATCGGAACCCGCTATTCCGGATCGTTCCCTTTCTCAGTCTGAGCTCGTTTTCCGTCCGAAACGACGTTGTCAGCCTGCGGTTCCTTTTCACCCTGAACAATGTCGAATTCGACCGGGTCGCCTTCCTTCAGTGACTTGTAGCCATCCGTCTGAATAGCGCTGAAGTAAACAAATACATCCGGACCCGCATCTCGTCCTAAGAATCCGTAGCCCTTCGCATTGTTGAACCACCGTACCGTGCCAGAGAATTGCGCCATCGTGACTTCCTCCACAGATGCTGCTTTATTTTCGATGCTGTTCAGTAATCCCGGCTACGCAAGGTCGAGTGGCTGCTAGTTCCTGGAGATCGTCCCGGACGAACTCAGGCAAGTCACACTGGAAGCTGGCCGAGTCTCTTCCACCTCGAACCTAGCTTCAGGTTCACCATCATAGAAGGTCAATAGATGACGAAAGTCTCATTCTGTCCCGTATTGATGAAGCCGACCTCCAGCTTCCGAGCTGATCCATGGCTTTAGAAAGATATGAGATGGCTAGATCGCACGCGCGAACTGGATGGAGCCGTGACCCGGCGGCACCGTCGATCAATGGCCGCCGACCCTGTTGAACGCCAATTCACAAATGTACTCCATGGGTTAGAGCGGATAGACTTGGAAACCATGGTCAATGGTGCAGCATACATCACGCCGCAGGAGAGCATGATTCGCAAACGGCCCTGTGAGTTGATTCATGGCACCGGCGAGCTCGCGGAGCTAACACGCAAGTTCGATTGGAGCACGACGCCTGTCGGGGCTGTCGACCAATGGCCGGACGTGCTCCTCAGTATGGTCAACATGATACTCTCCGCACCGCACCCGATGTTCATCTGGTGGGGAGAGGAACTTACCCAGTTTTACAACGATCCATATCGGGCAAGTCTCGGGCTGGACAAACATCCCATGGCCTTCGGCCAGGCCGGCCGCGATTGCTGGCCGGAGATATGGAACGCCATCGGTCCCCAGATCGCGGCGGTGATGGATGAGGGGAAGCCAAGCTGGCACGAAGATCAGCTCCTTCCTATCTTCCGTGACGGCATCCTGCAGGACGTTTACTGGACCTACGGCTATAGTGCCATCCGCGATTCCTCTGGCGCTATTCGAGGAACCCTTGTTGTTTGCACGGACACGACGGGCCGGGTTCTTGCTGAGCAAGAGGAGCGGAAGATAGTAAGGGAGATGCTTCGCGAAAGCGAGCAGCAGCTCCAGACGATCACAAACGCTCTACCTGCCCTGGTGGGGTACGTCGACTCCGATCTTCGCTACATTCGCGTCAACGACACGTACGAGACTTGGTTCGGCAAACGCAAGGAAGATTTCATCGGGCATCGGGTAAGCGAAATGCTTGGGGATGCTTCAGCTGACGTGGAGCGTCATCTCCAGAACGCCCTAACGGGAGAGCAGCAGGAGTTTGAAGCAACTTTTCAAACAAACCAGGGTGACAGGTGCGTTAGCGTGCGCCATATTCCCCTCAAAGAAGAGTCGGGAACCACGCGGAGCATCGTCGTGCAAGCCTTCGAT